>JAZUQN010000202.1:0-22263 GCA_045605745.1 Eubacteriales bacterium | reverse complement strand
TCCTGCATTTTCTTATGTCGCTGTTTCTCACGCTATCTCTCCTTATTGCGCCATAGACGACCGGCGCAATAAGGGTGCACAAAACCGCACACTGCTTTCGCCTGTGGTTAACTACTCTATAGTGAAAACTTCGCAGTGTGCTCTTGTTTGTAAAACTGCAACTCACCTATAAACTCCTGTTTTTTCAAAAATGTAACTCTAAATCTGCCATCAGACCACTATTCTTTGCTTTTACAAATAAAATTTTCTCTGTTTCTCTTTACATTTAGAATGAAAAAGTGTATAATAGTATATTATAATGAAATCTTATATCCAAAAGGAGATACTACATCATGAAAAATAGAAAAATCGAAACAATTTGCGTTCAGGGTGGATATACCCCAAACAACGGAGAGCCTCGTCAAATACCAATATATCAAAGCACAACATTTAAATATGACACAAGCGAGGATATGGGAAAGCTGTTTGACCTTGAAGCAGCAGGCTATTTCTATTCTCGTCTCCAAAACCCTACCTGCGACATGGTTGCAAACAAGATATGTCAGCTTGAGGGTGGAGTTGCAGCAATGCTCACCTCCTCGGGCCAGGCAGCAAATTTCTATGCAACATTCAATATCGCAAATGCTGGAGATCATATAATTTCTTCCTCCACAATATACGGAGGCACATTTAATCTTTTTGCGGTTACCATGAAAAAGATGGGCATTGATTTCACATTTGTTTCTCCCGATTGTTCGGATGAAGAGCTTGAAGCAGCGTTCAAGCCCAACACAAAGGCTGTTTTTGGCGAAACCATTGCAAATCCTGCACTAACTGTCCTTGATATCGAAAGATTTGCAAATGCTGCACACAAGCACGGAGTTCCGCTTATCATCGACAACACCTTTGCAACCCCCGTAAACTGCCGTCCTTTTGAATTTGGAGCAGATATTGTAACTCATTCAACAACAAAATATTTGGATGGACACGGCGCACAGGTAGGTGGAGTTATCATTGATTCAGGCAATTTTGATTGGCAGGCACACGCCGACAAATTCCCGGGACTGTGCACACCGGATGATAGCTATCACGGCATAGTATACACCGAAAAATTTGGCAAGGCAGGCTACATAACAAAGGCTACCGCACAGCTTATGCGTGATTTCGGTTCATCACCTGCTCCTCAAAACGCTTTCATTCTCAACCTAGGCCTTGAAAGCCTACATGTCCGTATGGCCCGCCATTGCGAAAACGGACTTGCCGTTGCAAAATTCCTCAAAAATCACCCTGCAGTTGATTGGGTAAGCTACCCATCTCTTGAAGGCGATAAATATTATGATCTGGCAAACAAATATATGCCCGGCGGCACTTGCGGAGTTGTTAGCTTTGGCGTTAAGGGCGGCAGAAGGGCGGCAGAAGCATTTATGAAAAAGCTTACAGTTTTTGCAATTGAAACTCATGTTGCAGATGCCAGAAGCTGCTGTCTGCACCCAGCCTCCGCAACACACCGCCAAATGAATGACGAAGAACTTATTGCTGCAGGCGTTCGTCCCGAGCTTGTCAGACTTTCCTGCGGTCTTGAAAGCGCAGATGACCTTATTGCCGATCTTGCCGCAGCACTTGAAGGATAAAATACTTTTTCGATGAGGTATAACCATGCCAATTAAAATTCCAAACGAGCTTCCGGCAACAAAAATTCTTGAAGATGAGAATATATTTGTAATGACCGAAACTCGTGCCATCACACAGGATATTCGTCCACTGAGAATTCTCCTTCTAAACCTCATGCCAACAAAAATAGTGACCGAAACACAGCTTGCCCGTTTGCTTGGAAACACTCCTCTTCAGGTTGAGCTTCATCTTATGCACACGGCAACGCATAAATCTCAGAATGTAACCGAGGATCATCTCACTTCATTCTATCGCACCTTTGAGGCCTATCGCGATGAATATTTCGATGGAATGGTGATAACCGGTGCTCCTGTTGAAAAGATGGATTTTGAAGATGTTGATTATTGGCAAGAGCTTTGCGAGATAATGGAATGGTCAAAGTCTCACGTCCACAGCACTTTCCATATTTGCTGGGGCGCACAGGCAGGGCTTTATTATCACTATGGAATTAAAAAGTATCCTCTTGATAAAAAGCTTTTTGGTGTATTCCCTCATAAGGCAGATTATGCTCGTTCTATACTGCTTCGCGGTTTTGATGAGGTCTTTTATGTCCCTCACTCAAGGCATACAACAGTTAAGAGAGAGGACATTGAAAAGGTGCCTGAGCTAAAAATAATCGCCTCATCAGAGGAGGCAGGAATCTATGCCGTTTCCTCTAAAAACGGAAAGCAGATATTTATAACAGGTCATTCGGAATATGACCGTGATACTCTCGAAAAGGAATATCTGAGAGACAAAAATGCAGGTCTGACCATATCCGTACCAAAGAATTACTATCCCGAAGACGATGACACAAAAGAGCCTCTTCTCAAATGGCGTTCCCACGCTAATTTGCTATATTCCAACTGGCTCAATTATTTTGTTTATCAAACCACACCGTATGACATCAAAAAAATGTCTGAATAAAAGGAGCCCCTATGTATAGGATCGTAACAAAAAAGTCTCTCAATGAGTCCGTAACCCAGATGGAGATTGAAGCTCCTCTGGTTGCGAAAAAAGCTAAGCCCGGTCAATTTATAATACTTAGAGTTGACGAAGATGGCGAGAGAATCCCCCTAACAGTTGCCGGAGCAGATCCTGTTGCCGGAACTGTTAAAATAATTTTTCAAATAGTTGGCGGAACAACCAAAAAACTGAATCACAAAGAAAAAGACGAATTTATCAGTGATTTCGTTGGTCCTCTCGGCGTTGCAACTCACACCGAGGGTATAAAAAATGTATGTATTATCGGCGGTGGAGTTGGCTGTGCAATAGCAATGCCCGTGGCTGAGGAATTTCATCGTCTCGGTGCCTCTGTTACAAGCATTATAGGCTTTAGAAACAAGGAGCTTTTGATTCTTGAGGATGAATTCAAGGCTTGCTCCGACACGCTCACTGTTATGACAGATGACGGCTCATACGGCAGAAAAGGAAATGTGACGCTTCCCCTTTCTGAAATGCTGGAATCGGGTGCAAAATTTGATATGATCATAACCATAGGCCCGCTTATTATGATGAAATTCGTAACACTTTGCGCAAAGCCCTATGGCGTGCCGGTAACCGTTTCTATGAATCCGATTATGATAGACGGAACGGGAATGTGCGGCGGCTGCAGACTTACCCTCAACCGAGATGGCAAGAAGATCACAAAATTCGCCTGCGTTGACGGACCCGATTTCAACGGTTATGAGGTGGATTTTGAGGAGGCAATGTCAAGGGGCAGAATGTATTTGGATTTTGAGCGCCATGCTTATGAAAAATCCTGCAACCTGTTTTCAAAGGAGGTTAAATAATGGCTATAAATCCAAAAAGACAGGAAATGCCAACCCAGGAGCCATCTGTCAGAGCGCATAATTTTGATGAGGTTGCCAAAGGGTACACATATGAAATGGCAAAGGCTGAGGCTGAGAGATGCCTGAACTGCAAAAATCAGCCCTGCGTTAGCGGATGTCCTGTTAATGTAAGCATTCCCTCCTTTATTGCAAAAATAAAAGCAGATGATATTGAGGGCGCATATAACGAAATAAGCAAATCATCCTCTCTTCCTGCTGTTTGCGGAAGAGTTTGCCCCCAGGAAAATCAATGCGAAAAGAAATGTACGCTCGGCATAAAATTTGAGCCCGTTGCGATTGGTAGACTTGAGAGGTTTGTTGCCGACCGGCATAATGAGCATTCAAATTCAGCACCGGAAATGCTGCCCCAAAACGGTCATAAGGTAGCAATTGTAGGCTCGGGGCCGTCGGGTCTTACCTGCGCCGGAGATCTGGCCAAAAAAGGCTATAAGGTAACCGTTTTTGAGGCTCTGCACACAGCCGGAGGCGTACTTGTTTACGGCATTCCCGAATTCAGACTTCCGAAAAGCATCGTTGCAAAAGAGGTTGAAGGGCTTAAGGCTATCGGCGTTGATATCGAGCCCAATATCGTTATCGGCAAAACCTTGACGGTCGACGAGCTTTTTGATATGGGGTATGAGGCAGTATTTATAGGCTCGGGAGCAGGACTTCCAAACTTTATGAATATCCCCGGCGAGTCTCTTAAAGGAGTTTATTCAGCAAACGAATTTCTCACTCGCAGTAACCTTATGAAAGCCTACAGAGCCGATCCAGAAACACCTGTTATGAAGGGTGGAAGGGTTGCCGTTGTTGGCGGTGGAAATGTTGCCATGGATGCCGCAAGAACCGCACTCAGACTTGGGGCTGAAAAGGTCTATATAGTGTATCGCCGCTCAATGGATGAACTTCCTGCAAGACGCGAGGAGGTTGAGCACGCAATAGAAGAGGGCATAGACTTTAATTTGCTGACAAACCCTATAGAAATAATCGGTTATAATAATGAGAATGATAAAGCCGACCCTAAAAACGGTTTTGTTTGCGGTATGAAATGCATCAAAATGGAGCTTGGCGAACCTGATGCAAGAGGGCGCCGCCGTCCAATTCCCATAGATGGCTCCGACTTTGTTCTTGATGTGGATACCGTTATAATGTCAATAGGAACATCGCCAAATCCCCTTATTAAGAGCACAACCGAGGGACTCTCGGTAAACGAACGAGGCGGAATCATTGTAGATGAGCAAGGTCTGACCTCCCGTAGAGGCGTCTATGCAGGGGGCGATGCCGTTACAGGCGCAGCAACCGTCATATCCGCAATGGGGGCAGGTAAGACCGCCGCTAAGGCTATAGATGAATATCTTTCCAAATAATTATCATAAGAGCATTTGCAAAATATTTGCAAATGCTCTTGACAAAATATAGGATATATGTTACAATTTACAAAGTAGAAGAGAGTAGAAAGCACCCATATGGGTGTTCCACATTCGTCAATACGGCTTTGCCCGGGTGTGGATATCATATTTTTTATGGTTTTCGAGACTTTTACGGTTCTACCCGTAAAAGTCTTTTTTCATTTACAAAGCAAAAAATATGATAGCACTGTATCTTTAAGCATAAAATAAAAAACACAAACAAATTCGGAGGTGCAAAATTTTGACATTCCACAACCAAACAAGAAACGAAGTTCTGACTACCCTTGAAACAAACAAGGAAAACGGACTTTTCGCCGCTCAGGTTGCAGAAAAGCAAGAAAGGTATGGCGAAAACAAGCTAAAAGAAAAAAAGAAGAAAACTATGCTCTCTCGCTTTCTTGATCAGTTCAAGGATGTGATGATCATCATTCTTCTCATTGCCGCAGTTGTTTCCTTTGGACTTATTTGCGTTGAGAAAAATTGGGGCGAGCTTTTCGAGCCTGCACTTATTCTTCTCATTGTGGTGCTGAACGCAGTTATGGGAGTTATGCAGGAAAGCAAGGCGGAAAAAGCACTTGATGCTCTGAAAAATATGTCAGCTCCCCACGCAAGGGTAATAAGAGACGGAAAGGAATCTGTTATAGATGCCGCTCTTCTTGTGCCCGGTGATATCATAAAGCTTGAGGCAGGCGATTTTATTCCTGCCGATGCAAGACTTCTCCACAGCGTAAGTCTTAAAAGCGAGGAATCTGCTCTGACCGGTGAATCGGTGCCCTCTGAAAAGGATGCTGAAGCAGAGGTTGAAGAAAAAGCTCCCCTTGGGGATAGAAACAATATGGTGTTCTCGGGATGCAGCGTTACCTATGGAACAGCAATCGCTGTTGTCACCGCCACAGGTATGGACACCGAAATGGGTAAGATAGCAGGGCTTCTTGATAACGAAAATGAAGGTCAAACCCCTCTGCAGGCAAAGCTGGCACAGCTTGGTAAATATCTTGGCATTATGGCTCTTGCCGCTTGTGCAATTATTTTTGTTGTGGGCCTTATCAACAAAATGGATCCCATTCATCTGTTTATGACGGCAGTTTCTCTTGCGGTATCAGCAATTCCCGAGGGACTTCCGGCAATCGTAACCATAGTTCTTTCGATCGGCGTTCAAAGAATGGTTAAGAAAAATGCTCTTATTCGCCGTTTACCTGCTGTTGAAACTCTTGGCAGTGCATCTGTTATCTGCTCTGATAAAACGGGAACTCTCACACAAAACCGCATGACACTTGTAAAGGGCTATGTTGACGGTGCGTCCGAGCCTCAGCCTATTACAAGCGAAAACGATGATGATATCAAAAAGCTTCTCAGATATGGAACGCTCTGCTGTGACGGCTCTGTTGTTTTCGGAGAAAACGGCGAAACACACATCGGCGACCCAACAGAAACCGCCATCGTCCTTGCAGCACACAAAAATGGTATGCCCAAGGATGAGCTGAATAGTGAGTATCCAAGACTTGCTGAAATTCCCTTCGATTCAGATAGGAAACTGATGACAACGGTCAACAAAATCGATGGCAAAAATATTGTTATAGTTAAGGGCGCATTCGATGTTATGGCAAGCCGTTGCATAGCCGGTGAAATCGAAACGGCTCGAAAAATTACAGACGAAATGAGCGCAGACGCTCTTCGTGTGCTTGCTGTGGCTTATAAAGAAATAGACACTGTTCCCCAAAATCCCACATCAGATGAGCTTGAAAACGGTCTTACCTTTATGGGTCTTGTTGGTATGATCGACCCACCAAGACCAGAGGCAAAGGATGCCGTTGCTGTGTGCAGAAAGGCAGGCATAAAGCCTGTTATGATAACAGGCGACCATGTTGTAACTGCCTCTGCAATAGCTAAGGAGCTTGGTATTCTCGGTGATGGCGACAAAGCTATTACAGGCGCAGAGCTTGATGCAATGAGCGATGAAGAGCTTGATCTTTGCGTTAAAGACATCTCGGTCTATGCTCGTGTTTCTCCCGAAAACAAGATCAGAATAGTTAAAGCTTGGCAGCGCAAGGATCAGGTTGTTTCAATGACAGGAGACGGTGTTAATGACGCCCCTGCACTCAAGGCCGCTGACATTGGCTGTGCAATGGGTATAACCGGAACCGATGTTGCCAAGGGTGCCGCTGATATGACACTGACTGATGACAATTTTGCAACAATTGTTGATGCGGTCAGAGAAGGACGCGGAATTTATGCGAACATCAAAAAGGTTGTCGGTTTTCTTCTTGGAACAAATATCGGAGAAGTATTTACAGTGTTTATCGCTATGCTTCTCTTCCATAAAACTCCACTTCTCTCAATGCAGCTTCTCTGGATAAATCTTGTCACCGACTCACTACCGGCCATTTCCCTTGGTATGGAAGCGGTCGAAAAGGATATAATGGAGCAGAAGCCAAAGCCTAAAAACGAAGGTATATTTGCTCACGGACTTGGCATTCAGGTGGTTTTCCAAGGACTTATGTTTGCAGCACTCACGCTTGTTGGCTTCTGGCTTGGTTGGCGCGGAGTTGATACTGATGCCGCACTTATGCGTGGTCAAACAATGGCATTTATGATTCTTTCACTTACACAGATAGTCCAAGCCTTTAATATGCGTTCTCAGCGTTCTCTCTTTAAGATAGGTCCATTTGGAAACTCAAAGCTAAACGGTGCAGCTTTAATATCTCTTATCCTCGTTGCACTTGTTCTCTTTGTTCCCGGCCTTAACACCATATTTGGGCTTGTTTATCTTGAACCCACTATGTATCTTATAGCCCTCGGCCTTATATTTGTGCCGTTTGTGGTTATGGAGCTTGCAAAGCTCTTTGGATTCATAAGACACCGTCATTAAATAAATGGTTACAAAGCGCTATCTCACACAGTGAGATAGCGCTTTGGCTATTCCGTTTTTTGAAATACAAATTTTGATTTATCGGGGAGATGCCTTTTCACAAACAAGAGCACACTGCTCTTGTTTGTCAAATTGAACTCCCCGATAAACTCCTGTTCAAATCCCAGATATATTTTCATATTAACACAACATTCTAAATTTATTAATGATTTTATGTTATAATATTAGTAGCCTGAATAGTCTATACCCGAAAGGAAAGAATATGAGCGAAAAAGATATCAATCTAAATCAACAATTCAAAAATAAAATAGAGGAGCTCTTTGAGGATGATTTTCTAAATCAATCAAGGCAGTGGCTTCGCCAATATAACAAGCTGATGGCTTACTATCGATGCGCTATGATGGAGATCGAAACAAAATTTAATGTTCTGAACGAAGAATTTTCTCTTCAATATGACCGAAATCCTATAAGCGGAATAAAGTCAAGACTAAAAAATCCGATTAGTATCAAGGATAAGCTTGAACGAAGGGGACTTTCCCTCATGCCTGATGTAATCGAAGAAAATCTGAATGACATTGCCGGAGTGCGAGTTATATGCTCCTTTCCCGAGGATGTCTATACCCTTGCAGATGCCCTCCTCGGACAGGATGATATCACTCTCATAGAAAAAAAGGATTATATAAAAAATCCAAAGGCAAACGGATATCGAAGCCTGCATCTTATAGTTAAGGTGCCGATATTCTTAGCAAAAGAAAAACGAGCTATGAAGGTGGAAATTCAGCTTCGCACCATTGCCATGGATGTTTGGGCAAGCCTTGAGCACCAGCTAAGATATAAAAAGGATTTTCTTTTCACAGATGAAATGGCAAAGGAGCTTCAAATCTGCGCTTCCCTTTCCTCCGAGCTTGATGCACGAATGGATGCCCTCAGAGACTATGTAAAGCGTGGCGGAAGTTCTGACAAGAATTAAATATTCTTACATAAAACAAAACACACTGCAAATCCGTAAAAACGGTTGCAGTGTGCTGTTTTTATTTAAAAAACAATAATCGGTTATTCTTCGATATTGCCAAGAACTCCGAGAAAGATAGGCAATCCATTTTCCATGTCTGTTATCGCATAAACAAACGGGCGATCAAGAAACACCTCATAAATCTTTGCATCAACTATCATCTCAGCACTTTCACACTCAAGTTCAACAGCAGTTGCAGCACCGGCTTTCGTTCCTGCAGGGCTAACCTCTATAAATGTCTTGTGCAATATGTTTGAAATATAAATATTTCCAAGAGATGATCTTCCAAGCCCGGCAAAATTTGCAGCAGAGGAATTGAAGGCATCCTTCATTCCAAGAGCTTTAAGCTCATTCACAAATGAATCTTCATATTCATAGCTAAACTGCGGAATAGCAGTTTCAACCACAGCACGTTCCTTTTCCTCAAGCATTTTGGCAAAATCCTTGCCGCTTAGCCCCTTGGCATATTCATATACATCCACATCACTGTTCGGAAGCAGAGCAACAAAAGCATATCTGCTGTCGGCATAAGGCTTTATGAAGCCAACTGCGTCATCATCGCAAAGATAATAATCCTCAGTACCAAACATCAGTTCTGTATCAATCTTCTCGCCACTATACTGGGCAAATTCGTGATTGCGAAGATCGATGCTATCATATTTTTCCTGCCATTCAGCCTCAAAAACGAGAGCATTTATCAGATACATCACCGCCTCTTCAGGGATCGAGGAAAGCATATCCCTTATCATACCGTCGGTCTTATCCTCTATCCATAAATTTATCTTTTCAACGGTTTCAGAATCAAATTTTTCAAGAAATGTGTCGGCCGAAAAATAGTCCTTGACCACATCTGTAAAATTCTCGTTTACCTCTATCATCCCTTTGTTATCTCTAACCCAAACAGAATTAGCAAGACCCAGCTTTATAGCCTCGTTTTTTGTTAGCGCCTCGCAAAGTCCGTATAGAGAACGAGCCACCTCTTCAATCGGAACATCCCCAAGTATTTTTTGCATTTCATAAAGAGTGTTATCCTCAGCACCGCAAGCGGTCATAGCCAGTGCTGTATAGATTGAAAGCGGAGAAACAAGAATATTCTCATCGTCCTTTCCATCTTCTATCGAAGCTCCAAAATAATCAAAGGAGCTTTTTCTAAGAGCATCGCAAAAGCCATCCGAAATCTCTGTGCTCTCTTTTTTAGAAGAAAGATTTTCTAAAAGAAGCGCATTTTCGGTTAAGGTATCCCATCCACCCATGGGGTTATCCTTATCCGCTTTTTCTCCGCAAGCACAAAGCGAAAGCAATAAAACCGAAACAAGAAACGCTATTATCCTTTTAACGGTCATAAAAAATCACCATCCTTTCATCATTTAAGACGAAAGAATGGCAATTTTGTTCCAATATTTTTACATTCCAATAGTATTATTGTGAAAAAAGCACAAAGAATTATAAATATATTTCCGATTCGGGTATATAAGGTCAGCCCTTCACCCAATGGAACATCGGCAGTTATCAGACCTTCTTTATTACATTCGAGAGTCTTTATCTCACGGCCGTTAGGATCAATTATTGCGCTAATTCCCGTGTTTGCCGCACGAACAACGCTTCTGCCGTTTTCTATTGCCCTCAGCTTAGCCTGTGCAAAATGCATTTTGGTTCCGGCAGAATCCCCAAACCAAGAATCGTTTGTTGATAGCATCAGCACCTGTGCACCGTTTTTCACACTTTCCCTTGCAATATTATCATAAATCGAATCGAAACATATCATAAAACCAAAGGTTGCCTCATCACTCTCCCAAACCCGGCTTTCCTTTCCGGGCACAAGGGCACGGTCAAGCATATTTATCTCACCGAGAGCCGGCAAGACCTTCATAATAAAAGAGCGCATCGGCACATACTCTCCAAAGGGTACATTTCTCTGCTTTGTATAAACATTTTTTCCATCACGCATAGGCTCATAGACCCTTATAACATTTTCGGTGCCTTCCCTTCCCTCCGAAAAAATGCCAACCATCAGCGTCAAATCGTATTTCCACGCAATATCCCCAAGGGCACTTTCGGTTTCGGGGTGATTTTCCACAACATGAGGAATAACGGTTTCGGGAAAAAGCACAAATTCTGCGCCCTCCTCCTTTGCCGCTTCCGAAAGACGGCTGTATATCTCCATCGAGGCATCGATAGCACCATGTTCCCATTTTTCTTTTGTTGAAACATTACCCTGTAGGGCTGAGATTCCCACAATATTATATTCTCGCTTTGAAGAAAGAGTCAAATTCGCCACCCCATATGCGCTGTTGGCTATAAATATAACAGCAGCGGCAAGGGCAAAGCCTCGCTTTGCTCTTTTTTCAGTCTCCTTTATTGCAAGGGCTATATAAAAATTCACTGCCACTATAAGAAACGAAACAAAATAAGAACCGAAAAGATTTGCGCTTTGTATAAACGGCAACAGCTCTATCTGTCCCAAGGAAAGTCTGACAAAGGGCAATCCAAACCAAAAGCACCCCTGAAGCCACTCAAAAACAGCCGAGAGAGCCCCCATAAGAATAGGAAGTAATAACTTTTTTATTTTCCTTCGGATCCCGAAATTAAAGATAGGTATTATTAATGCAAAGCCAAGTGACTGAAAAACAGGTATTCCAAGGGCAGCAAGAGCTACAATAGGCATGGCTAAGGCAGGGGGCAGCCCCGTGACCGACAAGGGATACATACTGAAAAACCAGCAATACCCCACTGCATAAAATCCAAAGAAAAAAAGAAAGCCTCTAAAATATTCTTTGCGCCAAAACCTGCCTTTTTCATCTCTCTTTTCCCGAAGGCATAAAAGCGCAAATGGGATCATAAATATCCACTGCAAAATGCCTAATTCAGTCATAACAATTGGCAGAGCAGAAAGAGCTCCCAAAGCGATATAAAATAATCCCTTTTTCATAAACTCCTCCAACTCTGCCGAATTTTATGGCAATTTTTAATTCAGGCACTCAGCTGAAATCACGAAGAAACCAGATCTCCTCTTTTTGCAGCTCAACTTCCTTGCCACAAAGATAACCAAGCTCGCCCGAATCATCAAGAAAATCAAAGCGCAAGCGATAGGCGTAAAGGGCCTGATATTTATATCCCTTTTCTCTATCCTTTTTATTTACGCCGTATTTTCCGTCCCCTACAAGAGGATGTCCGATGTGAGCCATATGTGCTCTGATTTGATGAGTCCTGCCTGTCACAAGCTCAACCTCAAGCAGTGATTCATTTGATTTTTCTGAAACAACCCGATATTTTGTTATTATCTCCTTTGCACGCCCTATCTTCTTGTCATAAACCTTAACCATATTATCATTACAGTTTTTTTCAAGATAAGCGTGAAGGGTCTGTTGCTTATTTTGCAGAATTCCGTGCACTGCACAAAGATAAAACTTACTTATTTCATTATTCTTTATTTTTTCGTTCAATATTCTTAGAGCTGCTGCATTTTTTGCGGCAATAACTATGCCGCCGGTATTTCTGTCAATGCGGTTGCAAAGCGCCGGAGCAAACGACTGCTCCTCATGGGGGTCATATTCACCCTTTCTAAAGAGATATGCCTTTATGTGCATAATAAGAGTATTATCCTTGGCATCGCTATCCTCGTGGACAACGACCCCCGGGCGCTTGTTTACAAGCAGAACATTCTCATCCTCATAAACAACGGTTATCTTCGGCTCTATTCTGCTGACAGCCCCATCGTCACGCTCGGGGGACTCGAAAAACTCCTCGCGTATAAAAAGATCTATAACATCCCCCTCCAAGAGCTGATATTTCTGCTCTGTGCGCTTTCTGTTGACCTTTATTTTCTTCGTCCTTATATATTTATACATAAGCGATGTGGGCAAGCCTTTAACAGCCTTGGTCAGAAATTTATCAAGTCTCTGACCTGCATCATTCTTTTTTATAGTAATACTGCGCATAGTCCTCCAAGAAAAGTTGCCGCGCAATGCGCGGCAACCAAAGAATCATTTTGTTCCAAAAATTCTATCACCGGCATCTCCAAGACCGGGAACAATATAAGCGTGCTCATTGAGGCGTTCATCAAGTCCTGCTGTGTAAATATCAACATCTGGATGATCCTCCTGCAGCTTACGAACACCCTCGGGAGCGGCAACAAGGCACATCATGCGAATATTTTTTACGCCCTTTTTCTTCAGCATAGTGAGCGCATCGGATGCGGATCCGCCGGTTGCAAGCATGGGATCAACAAGTATCGTAATTCTGTCTTCAATATCATAAGGGAGCTTGCAATAATATTCCACAGGCATATGTGTCTCGGGATCACGGTAAAGACCAATATGACCAACCTTTGCAACGGGCACAAGGCGCAAAAGTCCATCAACCATACCAAGACCTGCACGGAGAATCGGCACAATGGCAAGCTTTTTGCCGGAGATCATTTTTGCTGTCATCTTTGTTAGGGGAGTTTCGATTGTTACATCCTCAAGGGGAAGATCACGGGTTATCTCATAGCCCATAAGCATTGCTATCTCATCAAGAAGCTCTCGGAAATCCTTTGATCCTGTTTTGCGGTTACGCATAATAGAAAGCTTGTGAGTTATAAGGGGATGGTCCACAACATGAAGTTCGCTCATTTCAAATTCTCCTTTATTTTAGAATTTACGATCCATTCCTTCATAATTATAACTCAATATTATTCTTTTTTCAAGTGAAAAACAAAATTATTTTTAAAAAATTTCAAAGGTTTATAAAAATCACTTTACATATCCTCAATCATCGGATATAATAAATCAATAGAATGATCCCTTAAAATAAAAAAGGTGGAAAATAAATGAAAAAAACTGTTTGCATTTACACTCTCGGGTGCAAAGTTAATCAATATGAAAGCGAGGCAATTGCCGAGCTTTTTGAAAAACGAGATTTTAAGGTCTGCATGGGTGACGAAAAATGCGATATTTATGTTATCAACACCTGTACCGTAACTGCAGAAAGCGACAGAAAAGCAAGGCAGCTTATACGCCGTGCAAAAAATGCAAATCCCCTGGCTTATATTCTCGTCACGGGATGCATGGCGCAAAGCAGGTCGGAGCAGATCCTTGCTATTGAGGGCGTTGATTATATTTGTGGCTCTTCAAATAAGCTGAGCGTTGTAGATATGGCAGAAAAATTGACTTTGGGTGGAGAAAAAAACAAAAAACCAATAGTCAATATTCCTTCTCTTTCTTCATCAAAATTTGAGGAGATGACAATTAAAAAATTCGAGAGAACAAGAGCATATCTGAAAATCGAGGATGGCTGTGAAAACCGCTGCTCATATTGCGCGATCCCCGATGCCAGAGGGCCTGTTCGCTCAAAGAAGCCTGAGCAGATCCTGTGTGAAGTTGAGGCACTAACCAAAAGCGGATGCCTTGAAATTGTGCTGACAGGCATCGAAACCGCCTCATACGGCAAAGATCTCGGAACGACCGATATAGCCGGTCTGCTAAAGGAGATAGACAAGATTGATAATGTGGGAAGAATAAGAATAGGCTCTATCGATCCCTCGGTTATGAAGCCCGATTTTGCCGAAAAAATTGCAGGCATAAAATGCCTCTGTCCTCATTTTCATCTGTCAATGCAAAGCGGAAGCAACAGAATACTTGGGCTTATGCGCAGAAAATATAACCGTGAAATGGCGCTTAAAAATATACAAAGCCTAAAAGAACATATAAAGGGAGTTATGCTGACTACGGATTTCATTGTTGGCTTTCCAACAGAAACCGAGGCGGATTTTGCCCTAACCTTAGATTTTGCAAGAGAGGCACGCTTTCTTGATATGCACGTCTTTGCTTATTCAAAGCGTTCAGGAACTCCAGCTGCGGCAATGGGTGGACAGGTGCCCGAAAACATAAAAAAAGAACGCAGTGCAATACTGATTGCTGAGGGAAAACGGATAACAAAAGAGGTTCTTGAGAATTTTGTAAAAAGCAATAAAAGCACCGAGGTTCTTTTTGAGACCTATGAAAACGGAATGGCTTATGGTCATACTGCTTCCTTTGTTCCTGTTATGGCAAAAAGTGATGTCCCTCTTCACGGGGAGCTTTTAAAGGTTGATATTAAAGGTTCAGACGGCTGTGTCTGCCTTGGAGAAATACAGAGAAAGGAAAACTGAGCTATGCACAAAAGAACTATCTCTGATTACCCCAAAAGGGTTGGAATAATAAATGGATTCTCCTCTATGCCAACCGAGGTCGCCGAATTTGTGCGTTCTGACCTGGGTCTCAGTATGCCAATATCTGCCATATCACGCCTGCAAAATCATTATAGGATAATTGAGCACAGAGAGCCAACGGTTGATGAGCTTTTGATGCTTGATATCCTTTTTGCAAACAACTGCGCAAAAATCCACGAGGGTCAAGGCTTTGACCTTGCAGAGCTTACCACAGATGACGCCCAAATAAAAGAGACATTTGACGATCTGATCTGCAAGCTGAATACGATTTATCCGACAAGAAAAGGCCCAATCCCCTTTGAAGACATACTCACCGCTGCAGAAAAATATTTGAACGGTGCAATGCCCGAAAGACACCTTCTCTTAGAAGAGCTGACAAATGCAAATAAGGAAAACGGTGTTCTATCCTCTGTTATAGGCGGTGCATATTTTGCAAAGGAATATAACATAGGAAAACTGAAATTCACAATTTCAAAGGGAAGAAAAAGCACTCAGCATATAAAAAGCGGTGTTTTCATTGAGGTTGCTAAAAACGATAACCTACCGGGTCTTATAAATCGGCTTAGGAGCATCCCGAAGCTAAAATTTAAGGCAAGCATCATAGAAAACAATGTTATTGAAGCAATTGCTTTGAGCACGCTTGGCGGAACGATATATTTCTATGACAGCATGGCTGCTATGGCAACCTTTGGTCGTGGCGATCTTCTTATCTGTTGCGACCAAAAGCATGAAATGCAGGTCTGCCAAACGATAGCGGAAAGCGGAATGAGATTCAGAAAAGCAGGGCTAAAAACAAATGGCGGAAAAATCAAATTTGAATCTCCCTATTTTGTCACCGAGCTTCAGGGCGGACTTATAGCTGACTTTGCAATTCCGAAAAGACGGGATATGATCTATGCCCACATTTCAGAAAGCGTTAATTCAAACGAGCCTGAATGCATTTTTGAAGAGGTTTCTGCCACCGATAGCGCAGAATGTGAACTTAGCATTTCATCTGTGAAAAGCAATTTCAAAGCTTCGCCATATCTAAACGGTATTGTTCAAACAATATGTGCCATGGGAGCAGCCATAGTCTCCTCGGATCAGCAGGAAAAGGCAAAGCTTTCACACATTGTTAGATTTAATGCAAAGGATGAGCCATCTGTTCTTCTCTCTCATCTGCTGGGACTTTACCGTGGCGCAATAGAGCTTTGCGCTCCCCTTCATAACAGCAGCTTGCATATTTCTGCAAACATATCTGAGTGCGAAAGCAAAACCGTTGTCATTTCAAAAAAACAGAGGGGCGTGGGCATAAACCAAGGCAACCTTTGGCTGGTTTATCCCGATATGCCAAAGGGCGCAATCGATTTTGCCAATATAAGAAACACTTTCGCTTATATAAACGAGTTCAAAAACAGCAAGGCAAAATCAAGAATTTCTGCACTTGACTGCGGTGGGATGGGAAACGCAGATGTCGATGTTATTGAGAAGACAAAAAATATTGGCTTTGGCGCATTTTTGGTGCTTACCGATGCCCTGCTCGTACCTGCAAAAGGAGTTCTTTGCGAGCAGATAGGCATAGTGACCCCCCATAGCGAGGGCGAAAAAAGCGAAAATATCTGATAAAATGCACAAAACAAAGCTAAAAAAAGCGTTTTTCTGTACTTTTTTGAAAAAAATATTTTTTTATTTTAAAAAACTCTTGCATTTTTTGATAAGTCATGGTATAATAACCGATGTTATGGTGTAAAAAAATAATTTCAATATAAGTTGTGCCTATATAAAAGGTACTTCGAGGAGGTGTCAAGCATGGCAAAGTGCAGTATTTGCGGAAAGGGCGTTGTTTTCGGACATAATGTTTCCCATTCTAACCGTAAAACAAACAGAACATGGAAGCCCAATATTCGCAAGGTAAAGGCTGTTGTAAACGGCACACACAAGACAGTTTGCGTATGTTCAAACTGCCTGCGTTCCGGTAAGGTTACACGCGTTTAAGCGAATAGAAAATTATGGCAGACCTTCGGGTTTGCCATATTTTTCTTTATATTAAAAAAAGGAATAGTGAATATGAAAACTGCTATATGCGACAGTAGAACGCCAAAAGAAGCCCTTGTAACTTTGCAAAATTTCTGCGACAGTATAGTTCTCTTGCCACCGTTTAAAGCTCTGCAAGAACCTGTATCTGCCCATCCGGATATGTTGATTTTCCCCTGCCCTATGGATGGCTTTTTTTTCACCCATCGTGAGTATATGGAAACAGCAAAGAAAGCTCTTGCTCCAACAGGCTTTGACATATTGGCAATAGATGAGGCTGCAAGTGATAAATACCCCGGCGATATCCTTTTAAACGCCGCAGTACTTAGAGATGCTGTTATGGGGAGACTGCCATACCTATCCAGCTCAATTAAAGAATATGCGAAAAAAAACAACCTAAAGCTGATAGATGTAAAGCAGGGCTATGCAAAGTGTTCTTCGTGCATCGTTGGAAACTCAATTATCACAGCCGATCCCTCTATCGCCAAGACCGCAAAAAAATATAGGATAGATCATCTCAAAATTACTTCCGGAAATATTTTCTTGCCGGGATATGACCAGGGTTTCATTGGCGGAGCATCCGGATGCGACAAGGAAAATGTATACTTCTGCGGCTATATTGACAATCACCCCGATGTGGATATCATCAAAAGCTTTTGCAGAGATCATGGACGAAATGTTGTCTCACTTTCCGAATCTGAGCTGCTTGACATAGGCAGCATCTTCTTCATTTAAAAGCAAAAAAACACAGGTTGAAATATAAAAAAACACATTTACAAAAATGTTTTTTTTTGCTATAATACCCATATATGATATGTTTCATATTAGGAGGATGCTTATGACAATTAATCTAAAAAAAATATGTGGCATTGATTTTTCCGAATTTAAGGTTAAATCCCTTTGCCAAGACGAAATAACAAAGGCGTTTTGCGAAAGCACAGGTCTTTTTCAGGCAGAAAATGAGGCAGAGAATGTGATAATTCTTGATAATGAGAGCCTTGATTATGCCCCATATGCCATTGAAATAGGAAAAAATGTAACTATAAAGGGTAGCTACCGTTCAATAGAAAAGGCTATAGAAATCTTCTATTCTCTCCTACAAAAGGAAAATTTAACTGAAGTTGATAGCATCTGCGGTGCTATCGATCTGCCCAAGATCCCATATAACGGTCGTGAAGATCTGCTTAAAATCGTTCAGTATATGTATGATGAGGATGACAGAATTCTCTTCGGTCAGCATATGGGAGGAAGCACCGACCCTGAGGACACAATCAACGAATACACCGAGGCCGCAGGTGTTGGCCCTTCTATTATAGATTTTGATATGCTTACACTTCGCATAAGACCACGCTGTGAATGGAGCCGCACGCTTTGCGAGCTGGTTGAATTTGCCTCAAAGGGCGGCATTATCACAACAATGCACCATTGGGCAAATCCAAATGGCGTTCCGGAGGGCGTTCAATCCTTCCGTGGTCATCTTGGGAACAATGAAGCTTGGCTTGATGTTCTCACCCCCGGCACAAAAAACAACAAGCTGTGGGTTGAAGAGCTTGATCGAGGCGGCGAATTTATGAATGCACTTTGGAAGTGCGGAGTTACTGTTATGTGGAGACCTCTCCACGAAGCAAACGGATCTTGGTTCTGGTTCTGCCAGGGACAGGGTGAAGAATTTGGTAATATTACACCCGAAAATATGGTGAAAATGTGGATATATGTCTACGATTATTATACAAAGCATTGGGGACTGAATCAGCTTGTTTGGAGCTATGGCCCAAATGTTTCAAATAATCTCGGCCCAACAGCCTCGGTTAAATATTATTATCCCGGTGACAAATATGTTGATGTTGTAGGCTTTGACTGGTATACAAACAACCGATATGAATTTGATGCCGAAAACTATGACGGAAAATGCCATGACCGACTTATCGAATACGGAAAACCCTTTGGAATTATGGAGTGGGGCATCAACAGCGAAATAAGAGATAACAAGGAAGCAGGAAATGATGACTATTTCACCTGCGAGGATTATTGCAAAATACTTAACAGAATGAAGGCAGAGGGCAAAAAATGCGCATTTGCTGAGGTTTATAACAGCATCTACGGCTCTGTTAAATATGTTGGCAAAGCAGAGTCACTTTATAAGAGTGGCTGTATTGTTGCCCTGCATGAAATGCCTGCACTTATCAAAAAAATACTTAATAAATAAAAAAAGATGGCTGCTCCATGCTAAGTGGAGCAGCCATCTTTTTAAAATAGTTCGATCAGCTCTTTGGGACTCTTTGTGAAATTCAATCTTCCGTCTTCTGTAACAGCCAACATATCTTCTATGCGGCAGCCATACTTGCCCGCAATATATATCCCCGGCTCACAAGTTACAACATGACCACATTCAAGCTTTTTATCGTGTAAAACCTTTGGAGAAAGTCTCGGTGCTTCGTGAATGAACATTCCAACTCCGTGACCAAGCCCATGTCCAAAGCATCCCTTATAGCCCGCACCCTCGATAATATCCCTTGCCGCCTTATCAACATGAAAGCAGCTTTCTCCCGGATTTATCATTTGAATACCTGCTTTTTGAGCCTCAAGCACCGTGTTATAAAGCCTCTTCATCTCTGCATCCGCCTTGCCCAGCACAACTGTTCTTGTCATATCTGAGCAATATCCATCCAGTCTTGCTCCGTAATCCATGGTGAAAAATCCCTTTTGCAGCTTTCTGTTTTGTGGAACTCCGTGAGGAAGGGAGGATGAAGCACCGGAAACAGCAATCGTATCAAATGCTACAGATTGCGCTCCGCGACTTCTCATAAAAAACTCGAGTTCAAGAGCAACCTCAAGCTCAGTCATTTCAGGCTTTATAAAACTAATAATATGTGCAAATGCCTCATCGGTTATCGCCTGAGCCTTTGCCATTATTTGAAGCTCGTCTGCGGTCTTTTTTTCACGAAGATCCTCGATGATGTCAGAACCGCCCGGAAGCATCTGAACTCCATCAAAAAGCTTATCAAAGCGAGAAAAACCTGCGCAGGAAAGTGTCTTATCCTCAAAGAAAAGTCTCTTAACACCATTTTCGGAGAGCAAAGCTGCAATTTCAAGTCCCATATCCGAGGGCATAAGTATCTCAAACCCCTCCTCAACCTTTGCCTCTGCCGCTTCAATATAGCGAAAATCTGTTATAACATATGATTTTTTTCTTGTAACAAGCACATATCCATCGGTAAAATCAAAGCCGGTCAGATAATATTGATTAAGCTCGCTTGTCACGAAAATGCCGTCAATATCGGCAGGCAACGCCGCCAAAAGTCTATCTTTTCTCGTCATCTTTTAGTCCTCATTTCATTGAATACTCGATACATTTCTGCTTCATATAAAGGGCATCCTCTGCCTGAGTGCCTGCAGATTCGCAGATAATGCGTGGCGCAAGGTCATATTTAACAATTGCCTCTGCAAGTGGCTCAAAATGTGGTCCGAATTCTTGATCAGCAAAGGTCAAATGCTTCTTTTCGCCGGCATTGGTATATTCTATCTTTGAAAAATGGCAGTGAAGATTCTTTGCTATATCGTCACCAAGCTCTTCTCCTATTCTATCAAAAACTCTCATAAATGCGTCAGCATCAGGGAAAAGTCCACCCTGTTCTCTTGCATTCAGATGACCAAAATCCACCACAGGAACAAAGCAAGGTGCAGTTTTGCAAAGCTCTATGACCTCAGAGAGAGTTCCAAGCTGATTTATTTTGCCCATTGTTTCCAGTCCAAGCTTAACAGAAGTATCCTTATTATCCTCTGCAACCCTCATAAGAGTATCCTTTGCAAGTGCCATAGCTTCATCTCTTGTTATCTTTGCCGCACTTCCACTGTGAATAACTATCCTGTCAGCGCCAAGAAGCTCTGCAGCCCTAACGCTGTCCTTTATATAGCTTAGGCTCTTTAGGCGTTTTTCCTCTTCAATTCCCGAAAGTGAAATAAAATAGGGCGTGTGAAGCGACATAAGTATGCCATGTTCAGCCGCCTTTTTCCCAAGAGCCCTAAGGGTTGCCTCGCTTGTCCTAAGACCGTTTCCGGCCTGATATTCATAGGCATCAATGCCCATTTCACGAAGCCATCCAAAAGCCTCCATTGTTGATTTATAGCCCTCGGCATAAAAGCTTTCGCTGTTTCCCGCAGGGCCAAACTTAGCTTTCAACATAACTCATCCTCTCCGACATTATTGTAAAAATTGCCTTCTCACCTGCTGTCGCTTGAAATAATATATGAAAGGTTTTTCAAGAAGTCTTTTAAATCTGAAAAAGAAGGTTTTTTTATCATGTATGGGTGGAACGAGTATTGCCCTCAGTCCCAGCCTTTTTCCAACAAGAACATCGGTGAAAATCTGGTCACCGATAACGCAGGTGTCGGCACGGTCACAGCCAAGACGGTTTAGCACATCAATATAGCTTTTAGTTGAAGGCTTTTTGCAATCAAAATATGCAGGAAGCCTTAGGCTCTTGTTAAAACGGCGGACTCTTGCCGCATCGTTATTTGACATAAGCGCAGCCTTGATGCCCACGCTCTTCAGATCATCAAACCATTTAATGACCCTTTGATTAGGTTCGGGAGCCTCATAAGGCGCTAATGTATTATCAATATCAACAAGAACAGTTCTAACACCGATAGACTGAAGAAACTCCGGTGTTATATCGCTGAAGCGATCAAACATATAGTCAGGTAAAAATAAGGAAGCCATTGTAACTCAGCCTTATATAAAGGCTTATCCTTTACTAAAACTTACTTTGCGCATAGCGCACACATTAAATTGTAACATAAATTAACGAATTTAGCAATAGATTTTTGAATTTTTGAGAAAAAATATCGTTTTTTTTGAAAATACTATTGACAAAAGGAATCAACTGTGGTATTATATTAAGGCAGTTTTGAGAAAACTAAATATGCGGGTGTAGTTCAATGGTAGAATTCCAGCCTTCCAAGCTGGTCGCGTGGGTTCGATTCCCATCACCCGCTCCAACCGCTGCGAGGTATGTACCCTTAGCTCAGCCGGATAGAGCAACTGCCTTCTAAGCAGTAGGTCGAGGGTTCGAATCCCCCAGGGTACGCCAACTGCAGTGGATCAAACTCAATATGGTGGGATTAGCTCAGTTGGTCAGAGCGCCAGGTTGTGGCCCTGGAGGTCGTGGGTTCGACCCCCATATCTCACCCCAGATTTAAAGCCGAGGTTAAAACCCCGGCTTTTTTGTTGTTTATATACATATTTCGGCGCTGTTTTTGTATCAAATGACGAATGGATTTAAAAACAAAACGGCATCTAAACGAGAGAT
>JAZUQN010000201.1:0-10156 GCA_045605745.1 Eubacteriales bacterium | reverse complement strand
TGCCGCAATTTATGATGAGGTTTTTCTTGCGCTTCTTATAAACCCCGAAAAGAACTACATGTTTGATGCTGAAACGAGAATTAAGATTGCAGAGCAGGCAGTGAAAGATATACCTAACGCTCATGTGGTTTATGATGAAGGAATGCTTGCAATGCTTGCACGAAAGCTGGGGTGCTGTGCTATAATAAAGGGAATTAGAAACAGCGAAGATTTTGAATATGAAAAGAAAATGGCTGAATTTAACAGTCAGCTTGCACCGGAGATAGAAACTCTGTTTATGCCATGTGATAAGGATAAGAGTGAAATCAGCTCAACAAGAGTGAGAGAGCTGATTTTACAAGGCCGGACAGATGAAGCTGAAAAGCTACTTCCGCCGGGAGCTGCTGAGATAATAAGGAAAACCGAGGTTTATAATGAATCCAGAAAAGATAATGCTTGATGGCGGTGGCACGCTGCTTTCCATATGCACAGATAGGTTTAAGACAGAAACTCTCACAATATTATATCCCATGCCCTTTTCACAGAGAAATTATAGGCTTGGGGCTATTCTTCTCAGTATTATGAAGAGGGGCTGTCGCTGCTATCCGGATATTGCTTCTCTCAGCCGTCATCTTGACGACCTTTATGATGCTAATATTTCCACAATGGGAGTTCCTCTTGGAGATAATTTTCTTTTGGGATTTGCTTGTGAAAGCCTTGATATGGCTTGCATTCCCGAAGGTGAGGATCTGATGAAAGGCACGCTTGAGACTCTATATATGATGCTTTATGACCCACTTGTCGATGCTGAAGGACTTTTCTCCCGAAAGCTTTTGGAGCTTGAAAAGCGCAATCTTTGCGATAGTGTCAGAGCGGCACAAAAAGACCCAAGAACAAGAAGCTTTCAGCTTTGCCGTGAAATAATGTTTGAGGGAGAACCATATGGACGCCGAGCCGTTGGAAGTATCGAAGAGGTTATGGCTGTCAGTGGCAGAGAGCTTGCTGATTTTTATAGTGAGTTTATAGAAAATTTTGATCCGATGTTTGTTTATGTGGGAAGAAGAGATGCCAAAAGCGTAAGCGCACTTATAAATGATATTCTTCCGTCTCGAAACGGCAGAAGCTCCGCTCTTCATAGGACGATTATAAAGCAGGCTCCGGGCAGCATTCGCCATGCAGAGGAAGCAATGCCGGTTTTGCAGGGTAAGCTTGCTATGGGCTTTCGTTCTGATATCGACATACATGATGAGGATTTTTATGCGGCGGTCATATTTAATGATATTTTCGGTGGCTCGCCCTCCTCTAAGTTATTTAGAAATGTGAGGGAAAAGCAGAGCCTTTGTTATTCCTGCTCATCAAATTATGACTATCTTAAAGGCTCGATATTTGTTCGCTCGGGAATCAGTAATGAAAATAAAGATAGGGTCATTGATGAAATTTTAAAGCAGTTTGAAGCAATTAAGGCAGGGGATGTGTCGGATTATGAATTTAATTGTGCCAAAGGATCTATTGAAAACTTCTATAGGCAAGCAGGTGACTCCGCATATTCTCTTGAGAGCTATTACAGAACAAGGCTCATAGAGGGCGTTTCAACAACCTTGGAGAAGGACATTGAAAAGCTGTGTGCGGTAACAAAAGAGGATGTTATAAGAGTTGCAAACCGTTTTGGTGCTGACACCTGTGCCTTTATCAGAGGTACGCTTTCGGGAAACACGGATGATGTGGGAGATGAATATGCGGATGATGAGGAATGAAAATATGTTCGAGGAAATATTTAGTCCCACCTTTGGCGAAAAATATATAAAGATGGCTCATAAAAGCGGACTTGATGTTTATGTATATCCTAAAAAGACGGTTACAACCCACGCTCTTTTTGCCACAAAATACGGTTCTGTTGATAATGGCTTTAAGCTGATGGGAGATAAGACGGTTTCTTATGTTCCAATGGGAATAGCCCATTTTCTTGAACATAAGATGTTCACAAACGAGGGCGATGTGGATTCCTTTGAACGCTTTTCTGAGCTTGGTGTGGATGCAAATGCCTATACCTCATATGATAAAACGGTGTATCTATTCAGCTGTACATCAAATTTTAGAGAAGCACTTTGTGAGCTGCTCCATTTTGTAACCCATCCCTATTTTACAGATCAGTCTGTTTTAAAGGAGCAGGGAATAATTGCCGAGGAGATAGGACTTTATGAAGATTCACCTCCTTCAAGGGCGTATCGCGGTATGCTGTCGGGACTTTATCACAACCACGATATAAAAAACAACATATGCGGGACAGTCGAAAGCATTTCCCATATCACGCCCGAGCTTCTTTACAGATGCCATAAGGTTTTCTATAATCCGTCAAATATGATATTGGTTATTTGCGGAGATGTTAGTCCTGAAGCGGTACTTTCGATAGTTGATGAAAAGATATGCTCATCTTATAGGCCCGAAATTATAAGACAGAATACAAACGAGCCTCCTTATGTGGCAAATGAAAAATCGATTCAGAAAATGCAGCTTGCAAAACCGATTTTTGATATTGGAATTAAGGATACTGCAATTCCCCAAAAAGCAGAAGAAAGGGAGCGGAGGGATGTTGCAATGTCAATTGTAACAGATCTGCTTTTCTCGCAAACGGGTGAGCTTTATAGCAGGCTCTATGAGAGCGGACTGATCTCTCCAAGCCTTAACAGCTCATATACCATATCTTCTGATTTTGGATTTTGCACGGTTTCCGGCGAAGCTGATGACCCTGAAAGAGTTTTTGAAATAATAAAAGAATATACTCTTAAAAAAAGGGCAGAGGGCTTTTCTTTCGAGGAATTTGAAAGATGCAAAAAGGTATTTTATGCATCATTTGTGAGAGGACTTGATTCTGCAGAGGATATTGCAAACGATCTTGTGGATTTTGTTTTTGACGGATATGATTATTTTGGATATGCTGATATCATCTCATCAATTACGCCGGATGAGGTTATGGATGTTTTCAGATCGTCCTTTTCCGAGGAGTGTTTTACGCTTTCCATTGTCAAGCCACTTGAAGAAAACGAATAAAGCGGAGGTTAAAAATGACACAAATTGCTTTTCCGGGTCTTGGAATAGAGACCTTTAAAATTAATCCGGTTGCCTTCAGCATTTTTGGACTCAGCATAAGATGGTATGGGCTTATCATTGTTTGCGGAATAATTTTGGCTTTTTCATATGCCTATTATCGAAGCAAAAAGGAAGGCTTTTCGAGTGATGATATGCTGGACCTGTTTATTTATACTGTTCTTTCGGGAGTTATAGGTGCAAGGCTTTATTATGTTCTTACTAGCCTTGAGCAGTATGACAGCTTTGGCGAGGTCTTTCAGATTTGGAACGGAGGTCTTGGAATTTATGGGGGAATAATTGGCGGTGCCCTTGCCATATTCATCGTTTGCAAGATCAAGAAAAAGAATTTTATGAGAGCCTTTGATATGATAGCACCCGGTGTTATGATAGGTCAGCTTATCGGCAGATGGGGCAATTTTTGCAACGGTGAGGCTTTTGGAGATGTAACTCAGTTTGAGTTTTTTGGCATCAAAACTCCAACTCCGGGAGCTGCAGAGCTGCCGTGGATAATGGAGGTCAATTCATATGCCAGCGGCTATAGAACCCTGCTTGTCCATCCAACATTTTTATATGAATCCATATGGAATCTTATCGGGTTTATTTTGATAAATATTTTCTATAAAAAGAAAAGGTTTAACGGACAGATATTTTTTATGTATATCGCTTGGTATGGGTTTGGAAGAATGTTTATCGAGGGGCTTAGGGCGGACAGCCTTTATGTAGGCCCGATAAAGATATCTCAGCTCATCGGCCTTGCTTGCTTTGCTTTCGGTGTTGGTGCGATAATATATAATTTTGTGAAAATAAAAAAGGAGAAGAAAGATGGCTAAAATTATTGACGGAAAGGCTATATCTGCCGAAATAAGAAACGAGATCACCGAGGAGGTCAAGGCTTTTGAGTCTGAAAATGGCTTTAAGCCCGGACTTGCTGTTATCATTGTTGGGGAAAATCCTGCGTCTAAGGTTTATGTAAGAAACAAAAAGCTTGCCTGCGAGCAGGTTGGTTTTTATTCTGAGGTAATTGAATTGTCTGAGGAGACAAGCGAAGCTCAACTGCTTTCTGTTATTGATGAGCTGAATAAAAATAACAGCATACATGGCATTTTGGTTCAGCTTCCATTGCCTAAGCATATAAATGAAGAGTCCGTTCTGCTTAGTATAGATCCATCTAAGGATGTAGATGCTTTCCATCCGTTTAATGTGGGCAAAATAATGACCGGAAATTATGATCTTGCACCCTGTACCCCTGCCGGTGTTATGGAGCTGATACGCCGTAGCGGAATCGATACAAAGGGTAAAGAATGTGTTATAGTTGGACGCAGCAACATAGTTGGAAAGCCACAGGCAATGCTTATGCTGAAGGCTGATGCAACGGTGACGGTATGTCATTCAAGAACTGCAGATCTTGGCGAGGTTTGCCGCCGTGCGGATATTCTTGTGGCGGCTATTGGAAAACCGAAATTCTTTGGAGCTGATATGGTCAAGGACGGTGCGGTTGTTATCGATGTTGGAATTAACCGCGGTGAGGACGGAAAGCTTTGCGGAGATGTTGATTTTGCTGAGGTTGAGGCAAAGGCGTCATATATCACGCCTGTTCCGGGAGGTGTTGGTCCTATGACCATCACAATGCTTCTGAAAAACACGCTCACAGCCGCAAAGGTGAGTTGCAAGAGATAAAAAGTTACATAAAGAGCGGTTGTTCTTTTACAGAACAAGCGCTCTTTATGTAAAAAACATATGGGAAAACAGGAGTTTGTGGGGGAGTTCAATTTTACAAACAAGAGCACACTGCTCTCGTCTGTGATAACCGATTGTCCCACAGAAAACTCGCAGTGTGCTCTTGTTTGTGAAAACACATCTCCCCGATAAATCAAACTTTATCCATTGAATAATCTTCCTTAGGCAAATACTAAAAACTTGTGGATACATACATAAAAAGTCTTTATAGCTAATATAATTTAATGAAACAAATCGAAGCTATGGAGGAGATATTATGTTTGTATATTCGCTGAGGGCGAACACTATTAAGTTTTTTGGAGTTTTATGTGTGGCACTTGTTGCTTTGATAACCTTGATTGCCTTTTTACCCTCAAATGGTGAAGACATGGCAGTGTCAGCCAAAAACGATGAGGGCAAAACGGTAAGTATTTCTTATGATAAAGTGAAGACTAATGAAGATCGTATCAAGTTTTTAAAACAATTCGGTTGGGATGCTTCAGCTGAGCCGATTGAGAGCAGGGAGGTCGTTATTCCCGACGAATTCGATAAGGTTTTTGCCGGATATAATGAGATTCAAAAAAGCCAAGGACTTGACCTTGGTAAGTATAAGAAGAAAAAGCTGACACGTTATACTTATGAAATAACAAACTACGAAGGTTATGAAGGAAAGGTTTATGCAAATCTCCTTATTTACCGTGGAAAGGTAGTGGGTGGAGATATTTGCTCCGCAGATTCAAGTGGTTTTCTTCAGGGGTTTGAAAAATAAGCTTTCAGCAAATGAAGATTAAACATTACATAAAATAGCTGAATTGCCCGGTGAACTGACCCAATTTGTACAGACAGTACAAAAACAGCCTTAATGGCAGAAAATATAAAATTTTAGGCAATGAACTGACATCGCTTTTCGAGTGGTGTCAGTTTTTTTGAGTTGAATACGTTGGTTGTTGTGTATGTTGGGTATATACGGAATTAACATTTTCAAAATAATGCTTTGCAGTATTTTGCCATTATGTGTGTAAGAGAAAAAACTAATAGGTTATTTATCATAAAAGCTCTTGTTTGACGTTAACATTTTGGTTCTTTAATGTCATATTTTGCGTAGTATTTCACAAAAAACGCATAGACATTAAGGTGAATTTGTGGTAAAATCATATAAAGCATAGTCGTTTTTTTGCTTTATCATTTCAGAAAGGAAGTAATTATGAAGAAGCTTAACACAAAATTTATTTTTTTGATCGCATTGGCGATTCTGCTATCTGCTGTTTTTGCTGTGGCAGCTTTTGCAGCCACTCCCGGAACCGGATATTGCGTGGATAATTCCAATAATCCTACTAATATAAGGTGGACTATGGAAGAAAGCGGTACTCTTACATTTGAAATCGATGCTAAGGCAACAGATAAGGTTCAGACAACAAAGCTTTTCGGAAAGGATCCCATCACAGGAACAACAAATGGTTGGAATAAAAATCTGCCCACATTTGCAGAAGCGGTTAAAATCGTTATTGGAGACGGTATTACTGATATTGCTGGCTTTTCTGCAATGCCCTATCTTAAACAGGTTGAGCTTGCTGAAAGTGTTACTGCGTTTGTAGGGGCAGCCTTTGAATGCAGCCATAGTCTCTCTTCTGTTTATCTGAGAGGAAAGACTCCTGTGAATGGAGAATTTGATTTGTCAAATATTACAACCCTTAGTGCATATTGCTTTGATGGTTCAAATTCAATGAAATCCGTTGTTCTCAATCCAAATTTTAAAGGTGAAATTCCTCTTGAATGCTTTAAAGCAACAGCTCTTGCTGAAATTGAAATACCTGCAGGTACAATAGTTATAAATAATAACGCATTTATGAAGACAGAAAATTTAAAGGTTGTAACAATCCTTGGTATGGAAACGAGATTTTCGTCTGACAATGTGTTTAAAGACAACACTAAATATCCCGCCATAAAGGCAAAGGCAAATTCAAAAGCCGCTGAATTTGCAAAGGCAAACGGATATACATTCATTGACCTTGATACAGGCGAAACTATAAAGGGAACAAAGCCGACAATGGGTGCATCTGACGAAGGTTCAGAGGGGGGAGCGTCCGGTGGTAGTACAACCACACCTGCAATTTCTGATTTTAAGGGAGAAGGTTCAACAATTTGGGGGCACTCCTCAGGTAAATATAACGGTAGTGACATCATTAACACTTGGTGGGCATACTATGACGAAACAAAAACCCTTGAGTTTATTTCCGCAACGACAAAATATAACGAAACCGGCGGAATGGGCGATGTTGATGCAGATTATACCAACTGGGCAGAATACAAGGACGTTATAGAGCATATTATTATTGGTGATAATATTGTTAAAATTTCAAACAAATCCTTCCAAAACTATCCGGCACTAAAGGATGTGAGGATCGGCAAGGATATTACCCAGATCGATGTCGGAGCGTTTACTGGATGTTCAGCACTTACAACGATTTGGCGCAATGGCACAGAGCGCATCGAAGGCAGAGCAGACTTTACAGGACTTCAAAAGGTCAATGATATAATTCCCGGCACTGCAATTTCAGAGGTTGTTCTGCCTGCCGGAACAAAGTCACTCGGCGTTGACCTTCCGCCATCGGTAAAGACTATTTACACAAATGAGATCACCGCTGAGCTTATCGAATATGCAAAGACTAATCTCTTTAATCTCCAAAGCCTCGCAGATCCTAATGTAAAGCATGAATATTGGGTATATGTTGACCCAACCTTGCCTGCTTGCGGTGGACGCAGTGTCTTCGGATTTGATGAAGCAACCGGCGTTCTTACGGTTTATGGCGCAGGAGTTATCGACGATATTGTAAACTACTATGGTGGCGGTTCCAAGAACCAGCCATGGTTTGATATCAAGAATTCTGTTAAGCATATTGTTATAAGCGACAGAATAACTGCTATTGGAAAATACGCTTTCTGCGAATTTTTAAACCTTGAGACAGTTCAGATACCTGCAACAGAAGGCTTCATAATCATGAATGCAGCCTTTGAAAAATGCTCTAAGCTCAGATCAATATATCATTCGGGCAGCGAGCCGATTGAAGGTACTCTGGATCTGAGAAATGTTCATGAGCTTAATTCTTGGACATTTGCATATGACCACCTTATAGCAAATGTAGTTATCAGCCCACAGGTTGCCAAAATCGGTACTTCTGTATTTGAAGAAAATGTGAATTTTGTGAATGTCTATGGTACTCCGGGTTCCTTTTCGGAAATATACGCAGCCGAAAACGGAAAAACATTCTATGATATTGCTTTAAGCACACCGGAGCCGATCAGCTGCACCCCTCCTGAAACAACGGTTTCAACAGAGGAGACAACAACTGAGGCTCCCGAAGCAACAGACGCACACGACACGGCAGAAGCTCCTGAAACAAGTGGTTCAGCAAGCGATAGCGAGACTGTTGCCCAAGCGCCTACCATCAACTTTGTTGATGAGGATGATATTTCTGCTTCCGAAAACAGCATCGTTTTCCCCATAATTATTGCTGCGGCAGCCATCGTGATTGTGGCTGCTGTAGCCGGAGTGGTTATTCTCTCAAAAAAGAGAAAGAAAATGGACTGATAAAAAAATCATTACAATGCATTGAAAGGGCAACCAAAATGGTTGCCCTTTCTTTAAATTTTGTATTGTTTTTTAAAGCATTTTGAGTGCTCAATTGGGGTATCCTTCCTTATTGTGCCAAAAAGCACTGGCTCAATAAGTGGGCAGTGAACCTCACACTTCTTTCGTGTTCAGAAAGCGATGGTACATAAAAATTCCGCAGTGTGCTCTATTTTTTGTGAATTTGCAACTCCCACATAAACTCCTGTTTGGCTTATAGATGCAGAAAGAAAGTTTTTTGCGGCATATGTGCATTTTGTATAAAAATGGGTAGACGAATTCGACATATATTTTGAAAAAACGGTCTTGACATTTTAGATGAAATGGGTTAAAATAAATGTATATTATTTTTCCCGAATTTTCTAACCGATTCTCTGTTTTATGACGTTTTTTGAGTGTCCTGCTTTGCGGTTTGAATCGGGCTTTATTTATTATTGCACAAAAAGGGATCCCTTTTTGTTTTCAGAACTGCCGTTCTGAAAAAATATGTCTTTACTTGGCAAGAGGCCATGTAAATAAAAATTTTTGGAGGAAAAAACAATGAAGAAACTTTTATCCCTTCTTCTTGCCCTCACAATGATCGTTTGCTGCTTTGCTTTCGCTTCCTGCGGCAAAGAGTCTGATGGCAAGAATGCTGACTTCAAACTCGGCGTTATCCTTTTGCACGATGAATTCTCTACCTACGACCTCAACTTTATGAATGGCGTAGAAGAGGCAAAGAAGGCTCTCGGACTTTCTGATGATCAGGTTATCATGAAGAAGAATATTCCCGAGTCCGATGCTTGCTATGAAGCAGCTTGTGACCTTGTTGATGAGGGTTGCGATGTTATTTTTGCTGACTCCTTCGGTCATGAAACATACATGATCAAGGCTGCAAAGGAATTTAAGGATGTTCAGTTCTGCCATGCAACAGGTACAATGGCTCACACTGAAGGCCTTGCAAATTTCCACAATGCTTTCGCTTCTATTTACGAAGGCAGATACCTTGCAGGTGTTGCTGCAGGAATGAAGCTCAATGAAATGATCGCTGACGGCACAATTACAGCTGAGCAGGCTAAGATCGGTTATGTTGGCGCATTTACATATGCAGAGGTTATGTCCGGTTATACATCCTTCTATCTTGGCGCAAAGTCTGTTTGCCCCAGTGCTACTATGGATGTTCAGTTCACAGGCTCTTGGTATGATGAAACAGCAGAGAAGAATGCTGCACAGGCTCTTATCGCTAACAACTGTGTACTCATTTCTCAGCACGCTGACTCCATGGGTGCCCCCACAGCTTGTGAAGAAGCAGGCGTTCCTAACGTTTCCTACAACGGCAGCACAGTTGAGGACTGCCCCAACACATTTATCGTAGCATCCAGAATTAACTGGGCTCCTTACTTCAAGCTTATTTGCGAGAACACAATGAAGGGCGAAGCTATCCCCACCGATTACACAGGTACAATAGCAACCGGTTCTGTTGTTCTTACAGATGTAAACACAAAGGCTGCTGCTGAGGGCACAGTTGAAGAGCTTGAGAGAGTTAAGGCCGGTCTTCTTGACGGTTCTATCAAGGTATTTGATACAGCAAGAGATAATTTCATCACTGTTAGCGGTGCTAAGCTCGAATCCTATGTTGCTGATGTTGATACTGACGATGCATTTACTCCCGACACAGAGGTTGTTTCCGATGGTTACTTCCATGAATCTGAGAAGCGCAGTGCTCCTTACTTCGATGTAAGAATTGACGGCATCACACTTCTTAAC
>JAZUQN010000200.1:0-4903 GCA_045605745.1 Eubacteriales bacterium | reverse complement strand
ATGGCAAGCGAGCTTATGCTTATAAAAAGTAAAATGCTTTTGCCTAAGATAAATGAAGACGAGGAGGACCCGAGAGCTGCCCTTGCCGATGCACTTTTGCGCTATAAGCAGGCAAAAGAGGCAGCAGAAAAAATGACTCCTATCTATGCCGTCTATAGCGGAAGAATGATAAAGGATACAGACGAGATATCTGTTGACAAAACAGAAGTTTCCGATCAGGATATCGAAAAGCTTTTTGAGGCTATGAAACACCTTATAAGACAAAACACGGTTATGGAAAAGGCGGAAAAGACACATTTCACTCCGCTTATAAAGAAGCCTATCGTTTCTGTTGAACTTAAGATAATGGAAATTCTTGAGGTGCTACAGGACAAGGGCACGGCTTCTCTTCGTGATCTTCTTTGCTCAGCCCCATCAAGAGCTGATCTCATAGCCTCATTTATGGGGGTTCTCGAGCTTATAAAGGTTGGCAGAATACTCATTGGAGACTCTGATGACTCAGAGGAAGACTCTGTTCACGGCTGGGAGACAAATTTCTATTTAAATCCAAATGCCAATACCGAAGGTGATACAAAAACAGACAATTTCAATTCTTAAATAAGGGAGAGATTTAAAGTGGACAACCAACAGACACCGGACATATTTGACCTTGAAGCCACTACCGAGGCCATACTCTATGCGGCAGGCTATCCAATAAGCTATGCAAAGCTCTCTGATGTTCTGGGCATAGGAATTAAGGAGGTAAAAAGAGTTGTCAAGCATATGTCCGAAAAATATAATTCTGATAAATCAAGCCATGGCATTTCCCTGCTGATGTTTGATGAAAGTTGCCAGTTTTGCACAAAGGAGCAATATGCTCCGTATATAAGAGAGGCGCTCGGCATTCGGCGCGGCGGTAACCTTTCCACATCTTCAATGGAGGTTCTTGCAATCATTGCCTATAATCAGCCGGTCACCCGTGCTTTCATTGACACAGTTCGGGGCGTAGACAGTGCATATGCCGTTGGATCGCTGATAGACAAAAAGCTTATCGAGGCCTGCGGAAGGCTGGATGCCCCCGGCAGACCTATGCTATATGGTACAACCGAGAATTTTCTCAGAGTTTTCGGCATAAGCTCTCTCTCAGAGCTTCCCGAGGTGGAGCAGCTCCCCATAACAAACGAATCTGTTAATCTTGTTGAGGGTGAACAGCAGGAGCTTGACATTGTTATCCCCCAAAGCTGTGCTGCGGATAATACAGAAAATGAATTTTAAACCAATATTTGTGCAATAATAAAGGAGAAATAAATTTGACAGCGCTAATAGTTTTGCTGGCTATTTTCCTGATTATAGCTCTGATAATGATCATAAGGGTCAAGCTTATAATCAGCTATATTGGCAACGATGTTAAGCTAACCTTAAAAATACTCGGTGTACCTGTAAGGCTCTTGCCGAGAAAAAGAAAAAAGCTTCGTCTTTCAGACTATTCTTATAAATCGATAACCAAAAGATCGAAAAAAGAAGAGAAAAAAAAACTTAAGTCTGAAAAAAAGAAAAAATCAGATACGAAATTTGAACACAAAAATGAAAAGCAGCCACTTTCCGACACAATTTCATTTATTGCCGACCTTGTTAAATATCTGCTGAAAAAATTTTTCGGACATCTTAGAATAGATATGACAGAAATAACTATTCGGGTTGGATCCGATAATGCCGCAAAAACCGCTATAATGTTTGGCATTGTAAATCAGGGTGTTCTGGCGCTTTTAAAGATTTTAGACTCTGTTACAAATGTTAGAGAAACAAAGCAATGTATAGTTTCGGTTGCTCCCGATTATACAAGCGAAACTATTAAAGCAAATATAAAAATTGCCTTTTCACTGCGCATTTGGCACGCATTTTCAATTGCAGTCGGCGCACTTATAAGGTATATCAAAAATATAATAAAGAAAGCAAAATAACTTTATATATTAAGGAAGGATACAGTTATGGCAGAAACAAAAATTTCAGATGTTATCGCAACCTCTCTTGAAAACCTGCGCTCAATGGTTGATGCAAACACAGTTATAGGAAATCCGATAAACACAGCAAGCGGCACAACCATAATCCCGATTTCCAAAATTTCAATGGGTTTTGCCTCCGGCGGACTTGACTATAACAGCAAGGAGCAAAACAATTCTAAGCCTCAAAATTTCGGAGGCGGAGGCGGAACAGGTCTGAGTATAACTCCGGTTGGATTTCTCACAGTTGATAAGGATGGCTCTGTTGATATGATCAATGTTGGCCAAACACCGTCCGGTGGTGCAATCGACCAAATTGGCGATCTTCTTGAGCGTTCTCCCGAAATAATTGAAAAGCTGAAGGCAGTTTTCAAAAAAAAGAATAAGGAAAACGAAGAATAATCCGATATAACACTGCTGCATAATCACCAAGTGCATATGCATATGAATGTTAAAAAGTAACATCTTGAGGTGATATGATGAAGCGTAGTTTATTTAGATTTGTTTTCTTTGCCTTTGCAGTCTGCTTGCTTGCTTTGCCGGCGTTTGCAGATCAAATATCGGTTTCGGTATCCGCCCAAAGTGCGGCTCTTATCTGTGCGGAAACAGGAGAGGTGTATTTTTCAAAAAACGCCGAAACAAAGTTGCCCATGGCAAGCACAACAAAAATAATGACTGCGCTTGTCGCTCTTGAAAATTCAGAGCTTGGGGACACTGTTCAGATAGACCGCCGAGCTGTCGGAGTTGAAGGCTCCTCTGTTTATCTCACTGAGGGCGAGATATTGACAATGGAAAATCTGCTCTACGCAATGTTGCTTTCAAGCGCAAACGATGCCGCTGCGGCAATAGCCATAGAGGTTGGTGGGAGCATAGAGGGGTTTGCTCAAATGATGAACGAAAAAGTGACAGAAATGGGACTTTCGAACTCACATTTTGACAATCCTCACGGTCTTGACAGCGAAAGCCATTATACAAGCGCCTTAGATCTTGCAAAAATAACAGCGGCTGCTATGAAAAATGAAACATTTTTAAAAATCGTTTCCACTTATAAGGCAACCATTCCATGCGATGGAGGCACGAGAGTGCTCATCAATCACAACAAACTGCTCAGATCTTATAATGGTGCCATCGGCGTTAAAACCGGATTTACTAAAAGAAGCGGAAGATGCCTTGTGAGTGCTGCCGAGAGAAACGGTCTAACGCTCATAGCGGTTACAATAAACGCTCCTGATGATTGGAACGACCATCGTTTGATGCTTGATGCCGGTTTTGAGGCATATCATAAAATAACCCCTATTTCCTATAGGGAATATAAGCTCTCACTGCCGGTCGTTGGAGGAACAGAGCAAACGATCCTCTGTACAAACACCTCAGAAATATCTGCAATCATCGAAAAAAGCGTTAGTGAGGACAGGTGCCAAGTTACAGTGGAAGCTCCAAGATTTTTATATGCTCCGGTTAAAAAAGGCGATGCAGTTGGAAAGATAATTTGTGCGTCCGAAGGAAAAATAATAGGAGAGACAGATCTCCTTGCCGAATATTCTATCGAGGCAATAAAGCCAAAGAAAACACTTTTTCAAAAAATTTTAGATTTTTTCAATAAACTCTTTTAAACACAATAAGGATACCTGATGGAAGAAATTAGACTTCAAAAATACATTAGTGACAGTGGTCTTATGTCAAGACGAGCCGCAGAAGCAGAAATCACCGCTGGAAAGGTTAAGGTCAATGGGAAGATTGCCACGCTCGGGCAGAAAATAAATCCCGAAAAGGACGCTGTTGAGCTATCCAGAAAGCCTGTTAGGCGGAGAACCAAAACATATACCTATATAATGCTTAATAAGCCACGTGGATATCTCTCCAGCGCAAGCGATGACAGAGGCAGAAAATGCGTCACAGAGCTTGTTGCAGATGTAAAAGCAAGGCTCTATCCCATTGGCAGACTAGATATGGATTCAGATGGTCTTTTGCTTATGACAAACGATGGGGAGTTGACAAATCGTCTCACTCATCCAAAGCACGATATACCAAAGATTTACCATGTCAAAGTAACTCCTGCTCCAAGCGAAGAACAGCTTAAAATCCTCGCCAGCGATCTTGTTCTTGATGGCTATAAAATACAGCCGGTAAAAACCGAGGTATTAAAAAAAGATGAAGGCTCTGCAGTTCTCGAAATGACCCTTTATGAGGGAAGAAATCGCCAAATTCGCAAAATGTGCGAAATTGCTGATCTTAAAATACTTTGGCTTACAAGAATAGCCATTGGAAACATAAAGCTGAATTATCTTGGACGAGGAAAATGGCGTTACCTGACCGAAGATGAAATAGACTACCTAAAAGGAAAATAACAATTAGGAGAAAATAATGTTAAAGATTCTTTCAATACAATCAAAAACCGAGCAAGAAGCAATATGCGCCCGTTGCAGTGTAAAATATAACGCAGACCTTCTTGCTTATTCTGCCCTGCTTGATGAAGAGCTTGCAGGCGTTTGCCAGTTCACTATGAGCGATAAGGGCGGAAGCATCAGAGATCTTTCCTTTGCTGACGGCTGTGACAATGAGGAGGTGCTCTTCGTTCTCGGCAGAGCAACGCTGAATTTTATAGATCTTAGCGGAGTGCATAAAGCATATTTTGATGCCCCTGTTACACCCGAAAATGAAATGCTTGTACGCAGAATTGGATTCATCAGACAACCTGACGGCAAATATTTTGTTGACCTGACAAATTTTTTCACTTCCCCTTGTCAGCACGATAAATAATTATATTTCGACAATAAAAATCAGTTTTCGTCAATCAATTTTTATCCTACATAATCGAATTTATAATAATTGGTAAAAACTTACAGTTTTTACCAATTATTTTTGTTGATTTTTAAGTCAGGAAATTTATGGAAATATATTGTAATATTTTCCAAAATATGGTA
>JAZUQN010000199.1:0-5327 GCA_045605745.1 Eubacteriales bacterium | reverse complement strand
TCAAGTGATGTTCCATCTGGAAGGAATGGCATATCCTCGGGAGGGAGGATTCTTGAAACGACACCCTTATTACCATGGCGACCCGCCATCTTATCACCAACGGATATCTTACGCTTCTGCGCAAGGTAAACGCGAACCACTTTATTAACACCGGTTGGCAGATCATCGCCGTTTTCACGAGAAAACACCTTAACATCAACAACTATACCGGATTCACCGTGCGGAACTCTGAGAGAAGTATCTCTAACCTCTCTTGCCTTTTCGCCGAATATCGCACGAAGCAGTCTTTCCTCGGCCGTTAGCTCTGTTTCGCCCTTAGGAGTGATCTTACCAACGAGAATATCGCCGGCTCTGACCTCAGTACCCTTTTTAATGATACCGTCAGCATTAAGATCCTTCAGAGCGTCATCACCAACATTGGGAATTTCTCTTGTGATCTCCTCCGGACCCAGCTTTGTATCTCTGGATTCGTGAGAATATTCTTCTATATGAAGTGAAGTATAAACATCATCTCGAACAAGACGCTCATTAAGAAGAACAGCGTCCTCGTAGTTATAACCTTCCCAGGTCATAAAGCCTATAAGGGCATTCTTACCAAGGGAAACCTCGCCGTTTGAGGTTGCAGGACCGTCTGCAATAACCTGGCCCTTCTGGACTACCTCGCCACAAGCAACGATAGGTCTTTGGTTGATACAAGTGCCTTGGTTAGTACGCTTAAACTTAATAAGCTTGTAGGTATCCTTAGTACCCTCCTCGGTTCTGATAACGATAGAATCTGCATCAACTCTCTCAACAACGCCTGCATTCTTTGCAAGAATAACAACGCCGGAGTCGCAAGCAGCCTGATATTCCATACCTGTACCAACAATAGGAGCATCGGTAACCATAAGCGGAACAGCCTGCTTCTGCATGTTTGAACCCATGAGCGCACGGGTGTTATCGTCATTTTCAAGAAATGGGATGCTTGCAGTTGCAACAGAAACGACCATTTTTGGCGAAACGTCGATAAGATCGACCTTGCTGGCTTCTATTTCAATAAAGTCAGCCTTATCACGGGCAGTAACCTTTTTGTTGATAAACTTTCCGTTTTCATCAAGAGGTTCATTTGCCTGTGCAATAACATATCTGTCTTCAACATCCGCTGTCATATAGATAACTTCATCGGTTACATAGCTTTCTATCTCGCCGTTTTCACCCTCAATGTGCTTAACAACGCGATAAGGAGCCTCAATAAACCCGTAATCACTTATGCGTGCATAGGTTGAAAGGTAGGAAATAAGACCGATGTTAGGACCTTCGGGAGTCTCGATAGGGCACATTCTACCGTAGTGAGTATAATGAACGTCACGAACATCGAAGGAAGCACGGTCACGGGAAAGACCGCCGGGACCGAGGGCAGAAAGTCTTCTCTTATGAGTAAGCTCAGAAAGAGGATTGGTCTGATCCATAAACTGAGAAAGCTGCGAAGAACCAAAAAATTCTCTGATAGCAGTTGCAACAGGACGAATATTGATAAGAGCCTGGGGAGTGAGCTTCTCATTATCCTGAGTAGTCATTCTCTCCTTAATGATCTTGTCCATTCTTGTAAAGCCGATGCGCATCTGGTTCTGGAGCTGTTCACCAACAGAACGGATACGACGGTTTCCAAGGTGGTCGATATCGTCTGTTACGCCAACATCATGAGAAAGGCCGAGAAGATAGTTGATCGTTGCAAAAATATCGTCCTTTGTTATATGCTTGGGACAAAGCTCAGCAATTCTGCGCTTTGCAGCCTCCTTAATAGCATCAACATCGCCGCCGCATTCTTCCATAATTTCAAGAAGAACAGCAGTTCTGACCTTTTCCTTGATACCGCAATCACGCAGATCAAAGCCAAGGAGATATTCAGGCTCAATCGTGTTGTTGCCAAACACCTTAACAACTCTTCCGTCATCAAGCTCTATCTTAACTGCGTTAACAGCATTGTGCTCAATATTAGAAGCCTTTTCAGAATCCATAATTTCGCCTGCCTCATAAAGGACTTCACCTGTAATGGGGCTGACAACGGCTTCTGCCAGCTTATATCCGCGTATGCGGGCAGCAACAGACATCTTCTTGTCAAACTTATATCGTCCCACAGGAGCGATATCATAACGCTTGGGATCGAAGAAATAGTTGTTTATAAGTGTTTGAGCACTCTCAACCAGCGGAGGCTCACCGGGACGAAGCTTTTTATAAATCTCTTTCAGTGATTCAACTCCGGGAGTTGTTCTGTTGCGAGCAGCAAGCTCCTCAGATTCGTCTTTTTCAAAGGTTACAACAAGCTTCTCCTCTTCGCCAAACATTTCATAAATATCCTCACGGCTTTCAACTCCGAGAGCACGAATAAACATGGTTATAGGGAGCTTGCGGTTCTTATCTATGCGAACATAGAAAACGCCGTTTATATCTGTTTCATATTCAAGCCAAGCACCACGATAAGGAATTATCTGTGCTGTATATGTTTTCTTGCCTGACTTATCGATATCCGAAGCATAGTACATACCCGGTGAACGAACAATCTGAGAAACGATAACTCTCTCTGCACCGTTGATGACAAAAGTACCGTTGTCGGTCATAAGCGGGAAGTCACCCATATAGATGTCGGTCTGCTTGATCTCACCGGTCTGCCTATTTGTCAGTCTGACATTTACCCTTAGAGGAGCTGCATAGTTTACATCTCTCTCTTTACATTCCTCAACGGGATATTTTGGCGTGGGATCGATAGTGTAGGAAAGGAAATCGATCTGGAGATTGCCCGAATAATCCGTGATAGGGGAAACATCCTGAAGCACCTCACCCAGTCCTTCCTCAAGAAACCACTTGTAGGATTTAGTTTGAATTTCGAGAAGATTCGGAAGCTCCAGAGTTGTGCGAGCCTTAGAAAAGCTCATTCTGACGTTTTTTCCAAGCCGTTGTTCTTTGATAACCATGAAAAAACTCTCCTTTTTGTTTACTTGCCTTGTTTTAAGTCCGCAATCGCAGCTTCTGGCAAGCCAAAAACTGCAAATTTTACACCTTTGGGGTATATAATATTAATGTAAAAACATCCCCGTGAACGCAAAAATGCGCACACTAAAGCAATTATAATTATAGAATAAAATTATATCACATTTGCATGGGTTTTGTCAAGGAATTTTCTAACATTTAAATGCACAAATTAAACAAATTATTCCGTGTCTTTTAGGTCACTATAACGATTTTTCAGTTTTTTGTAACTTTTTTATCGTTTTTCTGTATCGTTTTTGTAAATTTATTTTTTGCTTGTTTTTAAAAGTGCCCAAAAGTTAATAAGCAAAAGCCAAGAAGATACATAAATCAAAAAAATATTTAACTTTTTTTCAAAAACCCCTTGCATTTTTTCACAAGTTGTGGTATTATATGTATCTGTAATGGTATGTACTGCGTTTCCGCACCCTCTCAGGCGGTTTCGCATCCAAATTAAATGTCGATTAAAGGGAGGTGAATGATATGCCGAATATCAAATCCGCAAAGAAGCGCGTAAAGGTTACTGCAACAAAAACAATGCAGAATAAGGCTTTCCGCACAGCTCTCAAAACAGAGATGAAGAAGTATGAGGCTGCACTTGTCGCTGGTGACAAGACAGCAGCAGAAGCAGCTTATAAGGCAGCTGTTAAAAAAATTGATAAGGCAGCATGCCGTGGTATCATCCATAAGAATGCAGCCGCTCACAAAAAGAGCCAGTTTACAAAGAAGCTTGCTTCTATGTAATTAAAGCAAAAAAGAAATCGGACGGCAAAAAAGGCCGTCCTTTTCTTTTATTTTGGAGGTAAGACATGATATATAATAATATAGCAGAGCTTGTTGGAGGCACTCCCCTTCTAAGGCCAAAAAAGCTGGAGAAAAAATATAAGGCAAGGGCAAATGTTTTTTGCAAGCTTGAATATTTAAATCCTGCCGGAAGCATAAAGGACAGAGCCGCTCTTTCAATGATCCTTGATGCCGAAAAAAAAGGACTGCTGAAAGATGGATCGGTCATTATCGAGCCTACCAGTGGAAACACTGGCATAGGTCTTGCCGCTATCGCCGCAAGCAGAGGATATAAGGTTATCCTAACAATGCCGGATACCATGAGCGAGGAGAGACGACTCCTTTTATCTGCCTATGGAGCAGAGATCATACTAACTTCAGGAAATGAAGGTATGTCAGGAGCAGTTAGAAAGGCCGAGGAGATCGCGGCAAGCATAGCGAACAGCTTTATTGCCGGTCAATTTGAAAATCCTGCAAACGCCCAAGCTCATTTTGAAACCACCGGACCTGAGATATATAACGACCTTGACGGCAAAGTTGATATTATTGTTGCAGGTGCAGGAACCGGGGGCACCATCACAGGTTTGGCAAAATACTTTTCATATAAAAACAAAGGCACCGAGATCATAGCAGTTGAGCCGGCTAATTCTCCTCTTATTACAAAAGGCTACTCCGGTACCCACGGTCTTCAGGGAATAGGAGCAAATTTCATTCCAAAGCTTATTGATCTATCCTTAATACATCGTGTTGTCACGGCAACCGAAGAAGAAGCATATGCAGCGGCAAGAGAGCTTGCAAAAGAAGAAGGCATACTTACAGGAATAACCTCAGGTGCCGCACTTCATGTTGCGCTCAATCTTTCTGTTCTTCCGGAAAACGAAGGCAAGAATATCGTGGCTATCCTCCCCGATACCGGTGATAGGTATCTGTCAACACCGCTTTATAAGAATTAAAAACAACGGCTGTCTCAAAAAAGCGAGACAGCCGTTGTTTTATATGCATTGTTATTCAGTATTTCTGTAAGCATATCTAAATTATCAGCCGTTTTACAAAATACAAAAAAATAATTAGCTCTGATATATAAGCTCATAACAAAAGCAGCCTCCTCATATTCAGAGATACCAAATTATGCTTATCTGTTTGATTTAAGTAAATCAATGAAATCTATAACAAAAGCTTTTTCCTTATCGGTGAGCTTTTGAAATTCTTTTTGAATTTCACTGATTTTGTAGTTTTCATAAGACACGGCAGACTCAGTTATAAGGAATGCAATATCACATTCAAGTATACCCGAAATTGCCCCCAGAAGATCGAGGCTTATCTTTGTGATTCCTCTTTCAACCTGGCTTATATAACCAATAGATACATCTAATTTTTCTGCAAGTGCCTCTTGAGTCAGTTCTCGGCTCTTTCTGATCGATTTGATTCTTGAGCCGATAAGTTTATAATCAACATTCATATTATACCTCACTGAGTTGTATTATTACCATAATATAATATAAATAACTAAAAATGAAGATACTTATATATAAAATTTT
>JAZUQN010000198.1:0-3022 GCA_045605745.1 Eubacteriales bacterium | reverse complement strand
TCTTCCTAAGACCGCTTGGCCTCCGACTTGGATCATGCTCTCTTCTGCACTTTCAATAGCATATCCTGCAGCTTCAAGTGCTTCTCTGACAGCACCGAGATCATCTGTTTCGGTGTATATCTCAAAAACCTCATCCTCACTGACAAAATCAGACGCTCCAGCTTCAAGCGCAACTTCCATAAGGGCATCCTCGTCAACATCCTCACGCATAACAATGATAACACCCTTTTCTTCAAACATATAGCTGACGCAACCTGTCTGACCGAGATTTCCACCGAACTTATCAAAATAATGGCGAATCTCAGATGCTGTTCTGTTTCTGTTATCAGTGGTTGTATTTACGATAACGGCAACGCCTGCAGGACCGTAGCCCTCATAGCGAAGCTCCTCATACTCAACATCCGTCTGTCCTGCCGCCTTTTTAATAGTTCTTTCAATGTTATCGTTAGGTACATTGTTAGCTTTAGCCTTAGCAATAAGATCACGGAGCTTGGAGTTTGAAGTTGGATCCGGGCCTCCGGCCTTTATTGCAATGACCATTTCTTTACCGATCTTAGTGAATATCTTGGCCTTTTGGGCATCGGTTTTCTCTTTTTTATGCTTGATATTATTCCATTTACTATGTCCTGACATCTTTATTACCTCTTATATTTTTTCAGTTTTCTTCAGACAAATGAGCGAAAATGCACTTCCGAGAACGGTTTGCGCTGCTTTTGTTATTCTTATTCTTGTTGCACGCACCTCTTCATCCTCTGCGCCAAGTATCTGGCAATTATGATAGAACTGGTTAAATGCAACGGCAACATCAAGAATATATCTTGTGATAATGGAAGGCTCATAAGCCTCGATTGCCTCAATAACCTTTTCTTCAAATTTTGAAAGAACAGAAAGAAGATTTCTCTCCTCCATTGTACTTATCTTGTTTTCTCCGGCAGAAAGCTCACTCTTTTGAAGGATCGAGCAGGTTCTTGCGTAGGTATACTGAACATAAGGTCCTGTATTGCCGTCGAAGCTGAGAGCATCCTCCAAAATAAAGTTTATATCCCTGATTCTGTTATTTGACAGATAATAGAAAATTATTGCGCCAACGCCAACATCCTCGGCAATCTGCTGTTTATTTTCAAGATTAGGGTTCTTTTCATCAATAATATCTGTTACCTTTTCAATAGCCTGAGCAAAGAGGTCACGAAGAAGTATAACATTTCCGGTTCTTGTTGCAAGCTTTGCTCCGTTTATCGACACCGTTCCATAAGGTACATGAACGAGCTGATCATACCAATCATATCCCATCAGCTCAACAACCTTAAACCACTGTGCAAAATGCAAGCTCTGACCGGCAGACGTAACATAAATTGCCTTGTCAAACTTATACTCATTTTTTCTATAAACAGCGGCTGCTATATCACGGGTGGGATAGAGTGTTGAACCGTCACGCTTCAAAATAAGGCAAGGAGGCATATTGTATTCCTCAAGATCAACGATAGAAGCACCGTCATCTATCTTTAAAAGTCCGCTTTCACGGAGCTTCTGAACCTGTGCAGGCATCTTATCGGTATAAAAGCTTTCGCCTTTATAGCTGTCAAACTCAATATCAAGAAGCTTGTATGTTTCCTTATATTCTGCAAGACTGACATCAACAAACCAACGCCAAAGAGCAAGATTTTCCTCATCGCCCTTTTCAAGCTTTGTAAATTCGGCTCTCGCCTCATCCTCAAGTGACTTGTCTGCCTCAGCCTCATTGTGGAACTTAACATAAAGCTCAACGAGCTTATCAACGCCGCCTGCTTCAACATCCTCACGGCTTCCCCATTTGCGATATGCAACAATAAGCTTGCCAAATTGAGTGCCCCAGTCGCCAAGATAGTTTATTCCAACGCAATCATATCCTGCAAACTCATGAAGCTTTTTAAGAGAATGACCGATAACGGTTGTGCCAAGATGTCCAATGTGAAATGGCTTTGCAACATTTGGTGAAGAATAATCGAGAACAACGGTTTTTCCCTTGCCAAACTCAGGTGCGCCGTATTTTTCGCCCTCTTCAAGAATTTTGCAAAGCACTCCCTCGGAATAATGCTTGTCGCTGATATACATATTGAGATAACCGTTAACTGCCTCAATTTTGCTAAGGCCGTCAAAACTAAGCTCGGATGCCAAGGTCTCGGCAATCTGAACCGGAGAACGGCGGAGTGTTTTGCTCAGCTTAAAGCAAGGAAGAGCGAGGTCGCCCATTGCAGGATCGGGCGGATACTCAAGCATATCGGCAACATTTGCTGCCTCAATTCCCGCATCTGCGTTTATTTTCAGTATTCCCTCCAAAATCTTTTCGGAAAGGACTTTTTTTAGTCTCAGCATATTTTTCCTTTCGTTGCCTTTTTAGGGCAAATATGACTAAATTTTCAAACAATTAGTAATTATACAACTTTTTTATCTTTATTTCAATAGTTTAACAAAAATTTATCCAAATTATCTTTTCTTGTCAAAAACAAGAAGAGCAAGTGCGGCAAGGCAAGCTAAACCTATAGCTATGATAAGCAAAGGATCAAAACTGTCACCCGTCATAGGATTTTGAACAAAATAATCAGTCATCTCTTGTCACCTCGCAAGCGATAGCATTGGTAAATTCGATAATATCTTTGGGGTCAAGAAATAGCTGTGCTCCTTTTATTCCGCCGCTAACCGTTATATGATCGAGCTTCTCTGCGCTTTTGTCTATATATGTTGGAAATTTTTTCTTCATTCCAAGCGGCGAGCAGGCACCGCGCACATATCCGGTCAGCGAAAGCAAGTCTTTGACATGGACCATTTCAATTTTTTTATTTCCTGTTACTGTTGCCGCTTTTTTAAGATCTATCTCTCGACAGGACGGTATGCAAAAAACAATATGTCCCGTTTTATCACCCTTTGCCACCAATGTCTTAAATACAATGTCGGGCTTAAGACCGATCTGCATAGCAATGTGGGTCCCCGTGAGATCATTTTCATCGGGAACATACTCCTTGACCTCATATTTTATTTTTGCAGC
>JAZUQN010000197.1:0-2319 GCA_045605745.1 Eubacteriales bacterium | reverse complement strand
TCTTATATCCGCACCGCTCAGAATCGCATCCCTGAGAAGCGCCATTTCCGTTTTAAGTCTTGACGGAAGAACTGCAAGCCCCATAACTTCAATAAGGCCGATATTTTCTTTCTTTATATGGTGATGCTGGGGATGGGGATGATAAACACCATCAGGATATTCTTCTGTTGTAATATTGTTTCGAAGCACCAAATCAAGCTCAAACTTTCCGTCTCTGAAACGGGCAATAGGGGTAATTGTGTTATGTGGTACACCGTTTGTTTCTGAGAAAATAAATGCATCTTCATCTGTATATTCTCTCCATTTTGCAAGTATTTCTCCTGCAAGAGAGCAGATTTTATCTGTATCCTCCCCCACAAGCCTTAAAACAGACATAGGCCATTTAACAATACCACCTGTCACTTCAGGATATTTTGTGAATTCAACAGGTGTTTCAATTTCAGCTTTTGCCATAGCAAAGGTATAATTACCGCCTTGGAAATGGTCATGAGTAAGAACAGAGCCGCCGACAATAGGTAAATCTGCATTAGAGCCGACGAAATAATGGGGGAATTTTTTTACAATTGCAAAAAGTCTTCTGAAGCCCTTTTCGCTTATTTTCATAGGAACATGGTTTTTATCGAAAACGATGCAATGCTCGTTATAATAAACATAAGGAGAATACTGCAAGCACCAGTCTTCGCCCTCAAGGTCGAGAGGAATAACGCGGTGATTCTGCCTTGCGGGATGATTAACCCTTCCTGCATAGCCTTCATTTTCAGGGCAGAGCATACAAAGAGGATACGAGCTCTGCTTCATTTTAAGAGCCGCCGCAATAGCTTTAGGATCCTTTTCCGGCTTTGAAAGATTGATTGTTATATCAATTTCACCGTAATCAGTATCAGTTACCCATTTAACATCATTTTTAATTCTGTATTCACGGATATAATCGGATTTTCTTGAAATATGATAATAATATCTTGTTGCAGCCTCGGGGCTTTCCTCATAGAGCTCAAAAAATCTTCTTATAACAACAGAAGGAGCAGGAGTTATCGCTCCCATTATTTTAGTATCAAGCAAATCTCTGAAAACAACAGAATCCTCGCAAAGTCCGTTTTCGCAGGCATAGTCAAGAAGAACCTTCAACATATCCTCAAGCCTTGCATTTTCGAAAACCTCTGCCTCTGAATCAATGGCATCCATCGAAAGGACCTCAAGAATTCTGTTAATTGCCCAGACTCTGTCCAATTCGTCAATAAGACCTGTGTCAATAGCATAATCAACAAGAGATTTTATCGCACTGCTGACCGTCATTTTTCCGACCTCCAAAATCCATAATTGGTAATTATGTAAAATCCATACACAATAATTATATAAATTATTTATCCTTGTTTCAAGTTATTTGAAGAAAAATATTGCAAATCCCTCTTAAAAATACTAAAATATTTGAAAGACACAATAAAAACCGAAAAGGAATGATAATATGAACTTTAATGCCCAAAAGGTTAAAGATGATATTGTTAAATGGATAAGGGATTGGTTTGAGGTGAACGGCAAGGGCTGCAAGGGCGTTCTCGGTATCTCAGGAGGCAAGGACAGCTCCGTTGTTGCGTCACTTCTCGTTGAAGCTCTCGGCAAGGAAAACGTTGTGGGCGTTTTAATGCCCAAGGGAGAGCAGTTTGACATCGACGTCAGCATCGCTCTCTGCGAATTTTTAGATATAAAATACTATACCGTCAACATCAACGATGCCTACTGCGGTCTTATGAAGGAGCTTGAAAAAAGCGGAGTTGAAATTAACACTCAGGCAACAACAAATCTTCCTCCCCGCCTGAGAATGGCAACGGTTTACGCCGTAAGCCAGAGCGTTAACGGCAGAGTTGCCAACACCTGCAACCTTTCCGAGGATTGGGTTGGATATTCCACCCGCTACGGCGACAGCGTTGGTGATTTCTCCCCGCTTTCCCGTCTTACTGTTCAGGAGGTAAAAGCAATCGGCAGAGCCTTGGGACTCCCCGAAATGTTTGTTGAAAAGGTTCCCATCGACGGTCTTTGCGGTAAAACAGACGAGGATAACTTAGGCTTCACCTATGCAGTCCTTGACCGATACATCCGCGAGGGCATTTGCGAGGACGAGGAAATAAAAGCAAGGATTGACCGAATGCATAAAATCAATCAGTTCAAGCTGGAGCTTATGCCTGTTTTCCCATACGAGCCGTAATTTACAATAACAATCCCCTTGATTTTTCAAAGAGAAAAGTCAAGGGGATTTTTTTAAAATTAACAAAACAAAAACATTTCACAAAAACTTCAAAAACAAACTCCTCATATACTAATGCT
>JAZUQN010000196.1:0-13621 GCA_045605745.1 Eubacteriales bacterium | reverse complement strand
TTTCATAATCTTCTTTTATGGATTTAGAGAGTAAATCTTTAGGATCATTTTTAATATAGTATTTATAAAAATCAGAGTATCGTGTATTTAATTTAAGGTTTAGATCAAAACCATTGCCAATTAAAAAAGTAATGTTCATTTCTTACATCCTATCTGTTTTATCTCGTATATATCTACAAATTTCGCACCGATGGTGCCAATGAATATGGGCTTAAGGAAAAGATATATGTGAGATAACAATTTATTTCCACTCGTTTTCTGATGCAGACCACTTGGCAGTAAAGTTTGTGTTTTCTACTGCCGCTTTAAATGGTTCTGCAAGGAAAAGGTTTATTGTTTCGATTATTTTTCCGAAATCGCTGGTCTTGGTTTCGATTTTACGGACAAATGCTTTCCATTTCTTGTGCATCGCATCGTCGTTGTCAAAAGTCATTACCTGATCAAACTGCTCTGAGGTAAAGGTATGTGCTCGGTTCTCGAAAGTCTTTTTCAGAGCTTCAGTCAAGGTAGCACCGTCAAAATCAAACTTATTTGCAAGGTAATAAATATCGTAATAATCCTTCATTCTGCTTGAAAATTCCATCAGGCTGAGGATTGCATCAATCTTTTCGGCGATAGTTGTTTCAAGAGAGTAGGTATTGATAGACGGAGAATCGAAATCCTCAAGCTGTGTTGGAATCTTGCGTTTTTCCTGCCTCGGCACGATAACGTCGCCGACACCGAAATCAATACTAAAGGGTGTCCTTGTGTTCTTGATATGGGCTACGATCGAAACGCCGATACCCGCATATTTTTTAGCAAGGGCGATAGGCGCAACGTCCTTTATCTCGAATGTGATGAAATCATTGCCCGTAGGAGTGCCTATGATTTCTTCTATAACGGTTGTCAGCTGCTCCGGCGTGTTGGGAATCTTCTTGAGCAAGAAATCCACATCAACGGTAACACGGCTGTCAAAGCCGGTAAGAGAGTAAATAAACAGACCACCCTTTAATACAAGGTTTTCTGCATATTTGGATTTTTCTAGTCGTCTTAAAAACTCTTCTTGGCAAAAGAGCTGTAAGCATAATTGATAGCTTCTACCGCTTTCAGCAGCTTTATTTTTAAGTCGTGCAAGCACGGATGCAGCCATATCAGCCATTGAGCAGTACCTCCATCAGTTCCATCACTTTTTTATAAACCCGTAGCTTCTTTGCGTAATCGGAAAGGGCTTTGAGGCTCTTTTGTGTATCGTTTGCATAGGCATTTACCGCCTTGCTGAACATTTCGTTATCCACCTTGCCACGATGCTTGAACATATCGCAGATGGTACGCTCACGGTCGTAAATGGCAAAGGTAACACCGTTTTCGGTAATAGTGGTTTTTCCGAGTTCGTAAATATCGTCCTTCACGTAATAACCCTTCATCGGCACGGAGGTATTAAGCCTACGTGATGCACTTCGAGGCACGGTCACAGACCAAACTCTCGGCATAAAATCGCTGTAACCGTAACGAAACAGAGCCGACTCCATACTGATGATTGCTTCGGGGATGGTAGAAGCGATCACCTGCTCATCGGAAAGGATCAGTTCGTCTGCAAGCTGATAATAGCCTTGACGAACGCGCTGAAGAAATCCGTCAGAGCACAGCTTATATATCTTCTCTTTTGGCACACCGACAGACGTGAATGCAGACAGCTTCGCAATCCCGCCGTTGGCGCTAATTATCTTTTTTATAGTATCTTTATGTTCCAAGATGCTACCTCCAACAAACGATAACACGTTTGGTTTAATGTTTTCATTTGTATTATATCACAAGTGTGCCAATAAATCAATAACAAATTGAAACAAAAATCAATTTGTGTTATCGTTTTTAATAAAAAGCAGTTGATGAAAAATACGTTCTCATCAACTGCTTCCGATAGCAACTTTTCGGGGATATCATTTATATGTTAGTTATTTTCTGCAAGATCTTTTAGATTTCTTTTTGTTAATTTCCGGATGCTGTTTTTGAAACTCCTCCCATTCGCGTTTCCCTTCTTCGCTCGATAAATACTCTTCAATGGTTGGTAACAAAACTCGGGCAATAGATTCAAGCGCTTCGTGTGGAATTTGCAAATTTTCCATATTGAAATCTTCTGTGCGAGTTATGTTACCTTTGCCGTCAAAGTATACGATCGTAGCCGGTCTGCCGTCTTCGATATCCTTCCCGACAGGAAAGGCGGTATTATAAATTATTTTTGTTGAACCCATAATTTAATTCCTCCGTTTCTTTGTACCCGAAAAGATAATCGGCATGAGTGTTTATACGAAATAAAATTGCAATAGCAAGTTGAATAACACATTTTTTCATAAAAATCAAGAGGTGTTTTACACATTTTTTCAAGTCCGAAAGCTACTCTAAAACACATTTTTTCAAATTCCGCTCACAGACACACAAAAAACAACCCTCTTGGATAGTAACAACGTTGTCCAAGAGGGTTCGTTATTAAATTGTCAGCTCCGCTATGTAACAAACAGTGGTTTTGCGTTTGTTTAGTCAATATATCCTCACGATCACAAAATTTTCGTCTGCGGAATTACAATCATCTACCAGATGAAACCCGTAAGAGTTAATATTGTTGATATCGTGGGTAACATCAACATTATACCACGTGCCATCAATACACACCCGATTCCAAGTATGTTGAATACTACGGTTTGTACGTGCATAACCGTCGATGACGTAACACGGGATTCCTTGGCTTCGGCAGATAGCGGCGAAGAGGCAGGAGATATCGTAGCACACTCCCGTTTTGGTCCGCAGAGTTTTACCGGTATCGGAATACTGATAAAGGCAATCGTAATCATAGTCGTAGGTGATGTTTTCGGTCATCCATGTATATGCCGACATTACCTTTTCTTCGTCGGTATCACCCAAAGCGATTTCATTGTAAAAAAATGTATCCTCGCTTTTCCATAGGATGCCCGCACCGTTGCTTAGAGGATCCCGCACCGTTGCCGAGAAGGTAATTCCCGTAATGACCAAAATGGCCGAAAACACCGATAATATCACGGTATTTGCGATTTTCGTTAAGGTCATATCCTTGCTGTTGGGACCTGCAATAATATTCTTGGCAAGCAGAACGCTTGATACAAAAGCAATGTAAAATCCGAGTGGTCTTCTGCAGTAAATGGCGTAAGTTATGGCGAGCAATAAAACGAGTATATTTAGGGTGTAAGTCACGGCTCGCAAGGGCTTTGACTTAATATTGAAAAAAAGAAGACTTATGCAGAGATATGACAACATAAGAAAACATACAAGAAGCTTGCTGATGGTCAGAAAGTCCCGATATTGATAGGTAACATAGCTATTTACAGCAATAAATACAGTAATTAACGTAAGCCATATAAGCTTAAATTTCATAGAAAATCCTCCAAAAAATTCAAGCCATTTACACCAATTGCTTTAAGTGTAAATGGCTTAAAATATTTTGGAACTTTGCTCTTACCATACCCACTTAAAACCGTGAAAACATACATAATTACATACATTGGCTTAAATTCGGCGTATTGGCTTAAGCTTTTTGGGGGTCTAAACGCCCCGAAAACCCTTTATTTATGCGGGTTTTCGTCAGTCAAGAGGTTTCATTGTGGGGAACAGAAGCACATCACGGATAGAAGCACTATCTGTAAGAAGCATTACAAGACGGTCGATACCAAAGCCAAGTCCGCCTGTAGGAGGCATACCATATTCAAGAGCTGTAACATAGTCATAGTCAACCTCTGCGTTGCAGTTTGGCTCTTCTGCCTTTTTAGCTGCAACCTGACGCTCAAAACGCTCCTTCTGGTCGATAGGATCATTCAGCTCGCTAAATGCATTGCCAAACTCTGTTGCATTGATAAAATATTCAAAGCGTTCTGTAAATGCAGGGGCATCAGCCTTTCTCTTAGCAAGAGGAGAGTTTTCAACCGGATAATCATAAATAAATGTGGGCTGGATGAGGTTTTCTTCAACAAAAGCATCGAAAAATTCAACAAGAACTGTTCCCTTTGTTGCATTTTCCGGAACCTCAACGTGCATCTTCTTTGCGCAAGCTCTTGCATCTTCGTCGGTTGCCCAATCGTTATAATCGCATCCGCTGTATTTCTTAACAGCCTCAACCATAGTCATTCTTTCCCAATGACCCATGTTGATCTCCTTGCCTTGATATGTGATAATTTTAGATCCGCAAATCTTTTCGGCAAGCATAGTATTCAGTTCTTCAACAAGATCCATCATTCCCTTATAGTCGGTAAACGCCTGATAAAGCTCAATAGATGTAAATTCGGGATTATGCTTAGGATCCATACCCTCGTTTCTAAAGATACGACCAACCTCATAGACCCTATGCATACCGCCAACAATAAGTCTCTTTAGATAGAGCTCTGTTTCAATGCGGAGATACATATCCATATCAAGAGTATTGTGATGTGTGATAAAGGGTCTTGCAGAGGCGCCTATTTCAAGGGGAACGAGAATAGGAGTATCAACTTCAAGGAATCCCTTTGAATCAAGGTAATTTCTGATCTCCTTGAGAATCATAGAACGCTTGATAAATGTATCCTTAACATCGGGATTAACAATAAGGTCAACATATCTCTGCCTATATCTTGTTTCCTGATCCTTAAGTCCATGGAACTTTTCGGGCAGGGGAAGCAAAGATTTTGAAAGAAGCTCTATCTCCTTAACATGAACGGATATCTCGCCGCGTCTTGTTCTGAAAACGAAGCCGCTTACGCCAACGATGTCTCCGATATCCCATTTTTTGAAGCCGTCAAATGCCTCCTCGCCAATTTCATCAATGCGTACATAGCACTGAATTCTTCCCTTTTCGTCTGCAACATCAATAAAGTTTGCTTTGCCCATATCACGGCGGCTCATAAGTCTGCCGGCAATTTTAACATCCTTATTTTCCAGCTTTTCGAAATTCTCACGAATTTCGGTTGTATATGTGTCAAAATCAAATTTAACCTTTTCATAGGGATTTTCGCCCTTTACCTGCAGATCTGCCAGCTTTTCACGGCGAACCCTGAGTATATCGCTAAGCTCCTCTGCGCTTATCTCTTCTTCAACCTCTTCGGTATTTTGAACAATCTTTTCTTCTGCCATTTTTATAATGTCCTTTCGGAAAGTTTTTTTACTTTTCGCTCTTAGCTCTCGAAACTTCAAGAATCTGGAGATGCATTGTGCCGCTTGGCACCTCAAAGCTAACCTCATCGCCCGCTCTTGCACCGATAAGTGCTATGCCAACGGGAGATTGGTCTGAAATAAGTCCCTGCATTGGAGAAACCTGGTTTGGAGCAACAATGCTGTATTCTTTTTCTGTGTTTGTCTCTTTAACAAGAACCTTAACAAGTGAACCCATACTGACAACGCCTGCATCTATAGTTGCTTCATCAACAACAACCGCATTGGCGATCATGTCCTCAAGCTCCTTGATTCTCGCCTCTATCTGAGCCTGCTCATTTCTTGCCGCATCATACTCTGCATTTTCGGAAAGGTCTCCGAAAGAGCGTGCAACGGCAATTGCCTCAAGATTTTCCTGTCTTTTTGTATTTTTCAGATAGCTGAGCTCATCTGTCAGCTCCTTTAAACCATCCTGTGTATAAAGCATCTGTTTTTCCTTTGCCATAACTATATCTCCTTAATATTTAATTGTTTTCGTTTAAATACTGCACAGCTCTCTGAAGCTGAGTATCCTCTGCATCGGGAATCTTAAAAAGATTCACATTTTGATATTCCTCTGCCATGGGGATCTCAATATCGGGCGTAATGCCAATGCCGTCATATCCATCCGAAAAGGGCGGGAAATACATTTTTGTTGTCAGCTTTATACCGCTTCCGTCAGAGAGAGGCAAAAGGGTCTGCATACTTCCCTTTCCATATGTCACATCTCCTACAGAAACAGCCTTATCATAGTCCATAAGTGCGCTTGTGAAAAGCTCTGCGGCACTTGCGGTGTTACCGTTGCAAAGAACAACCATCGGTGCTGTGAATTCTTCCGGACCGGACTTTATAACGCTTGCGTTGCCGCCCTTATCCTTGGTATGAATTATTGGACCTTCAGGCAAAATGAAATCCAAAATGTGACAAATTGCATTGAGGTCACCACCGGGATTGTTTCTCACATCAAAAACAAACTTTTTGGCACCCTTTGCCATCAGTGCATCAAGGGCCTCAATAAATTGGTCTGGCGTGACGCCGTCAAATGACAATATTCTGATAACTCCCACATCCGGGCTTTTTTCATAAATATGGTGAGTTACAGTTTGAACGGTCACAAAATTTCTCTCGATAGAGAAAGTGAGGGATTGCTCATAAAATTCACCGCGAGCAACTGTAAATTCACAAATGGTTCCTGCAGTTCCCTGAAGAAGCTTCAATGCAGGATTATAGCCAAGCTCTGCAACGCTTTGGGCGTTCTCTCCCAGACCAACGCTAACAATTAGATCTCCGGGAAGAACTCCTGCCTCAAGGGCGGGAGAATCCGGCATAACATTTATAATCTCAATTGCTTTATATTCGGTGTTAAAAATTACATTAACGCCAATTCCCTGCATTTCGCCCTCATTTTCGGCAGTGAGCAGTGCAAATTCTTCAGCGTTGTAATATTCCGCATATCTATCGCCTGTTCCGTATGCAAAACCATCTATCATACTGTCAAGAATTGCCTCGGTATCAAGGTCATAGTAGGAATATATGTTAAATATCTGCTCGATAACTCTCAGCTTCTCCTCATAAAAGCTGTCTTTCTCTTTGTCTGAAAGGCCATCAACTATCTCTCCGCCGTTTACGGTATTTTCACCGTAAGCTTCGGCCAAAGCCTCTCTATAAGAATTTTCCAAATAGGTAAATGTCACCATAAATACCGACAGAGCCACCAAAACAGCAGTCAGTACAAGGGTGAGCACCGATACACTTTTCTTCAAAACGACCTCCACAAAAAAACAGAGAAAATTTTAGGGCTTCACAACATAGTCAAGAGGATTCTTTGCACTTCCGTTTATGCGAACCTCAAAATGCAGGTGATTGCCGTAAGAATGGCCTGTTGTGCCCACAAATGCAATAACATCGCCCTTTTTAACCACATCTCCAACCTTACAGTTCAGCTTATTTGCATGGGCATAAAGAGTTGATTTTCCACCTCCATGGTCGATAACGACATAATTGCCATAGCTGTAATGGAAGGTTGCTGTGACCACCTTTCCTCCGTTTGAAGCATAGATATTTGTGTTTTTATATGCAGGAATATCTATTCCTCGATGGAACTCCCTAACACCGTTAAGGGTTCTATAGCCATATGGAGAGCTGATGTTCTTCCATTGCACCGGCACGGGCCAATTGAATTCACCACCAACATATGCGGCATTTTCTCTTGCCTGAAGCTCGCGAAGATATCTTTCAAGCTCCTTATCCAGCTCATCCTCTGCTTTAAGGTAGCTATTGTATGTAGAAGTATACTGTCCAATATTACTTTTTAGAGTTGTCAGCACCCTTTCATTTTCCTCGTGCAAGACTTCAAGCTCTGTTTGACGGGCATCAAGCTCGCTCTTATAAGCAACTTGAGCCTCCATTGAGCCTTCAAGTGCAGCCTTGGCATTTTCAAGCTCCATCTTATTCTTTCTATAGCTTTCAATAAGATTTGAGGAATAGTCCATAAGGGATGAAACCTGCTCAATTCTAACAAGGAAATCATAAAAATCCTCTGCGCCAAGCACCATTTCAACATAGCTTGCATCCCCCTCTTCATAAGTGAGACGCATTATCTGCTTGAAATTTTCATACTGATTGTCAATATTTCCCGAAGCAGTTTTTATCTCGCCCTCTTTTTCGGTTATCTTTGTGTCAAGCTCACCGATAAGGGCGGTTATAGTATCTATTTCTTCCTGGGTAAGGTTTATCTGCTGGTCAAGATAGGATTTATATTCAGCCGCCTTGCTATAATCATTCTTGCTGGCTGTCAGCTTGCCAAGAACCTCTTTTTGGCGATTTTTTATATCCTTTATCTTTTGTTCAAGAGCTGTGACAGTTGCATCTGTTGCTGCATGAACCTCATTTGTTATAAGAAGGAATTTGCCTGCGCCAAAGAAGCAAAGCAGAGCTGCCATAGCAAGCGATATAAATTTACTTTTAATATTCTTTGCCATTTTCATATGCATTTAAGCTCCTTCCGAATATATTTTAGGCTTGAAGATTTTTGCGGAGTGAAATGCAGCTTCCGATAACACCGGTTAGAACGCCAACCACAAGGAATGCGATTGCCACAATTCCTCCAATGCTATCAAATGTAATCAGCTCAATCATCTGTATATCGCTTGCAACCATCTTTTCAAGGCTGAAATAAATATACCACTGACATACATAAGCGATCACGCCAGAAAAAATACCGATTATAGTACCCTCTATGATATAAGGCACAACTATGAACCAATCGGAAGCTCCTATGTATTTCATAACGCGGATCTCCTCCATATGAGAGTTGACCGCAAGCTTTATGGTGTTAATGATAATAAATATACTAACTATGAATAGAACAACAAGGAAACCTATAAATACAACAGATATTCCCTGTCTGAAATTTTCAAGGGAGGTTGCAAGGTCAAGTCGATTCTTAACCTTCATTATTCCATCAATCTGACGAAGGTTATAATCCAGAGTCGTCACCTTTGAGTTGTCCTTATATTTGACCCTGAAGCTGTCTGCAAGAGGATTGTCGCCGTTTTCCTTCATTTCATCAAAAACATCGGCAAAATCAGCATAATCCTCCTTCATGGAATCAAGTCCTGCATCCTTTGAGATAAACTCAACCGTCTCCACATTGTCAAGAAGCTTAATTTGCTCCCCGATCTCCGAAACCTTGTCAGAGGTAAGGTCATAGTCGACAAAAACAACGATCTCATTAAGAGATACCAGCTTGTCAAGATTTGTATTGATGTTAAGAACAATAAGAGAAAAACAGCCGAGAAGAACAAGGCAGCTTGCAAGCACCAATATTGATGCAAGAGACATAACTCTGTCACGCCAAAGGTTTTTAAATGCCTCTGCAATAAACATAAAGGGATTATAGCTTTTTTTCATCTTCGGGGGATGTTTAGGCTTCTGATTCATCAAACATACCTCCTATTCTGTCACTTGTCAGCTTACCGTGATCAAGTCTGATAACTCGTTGCTGATATGCGTCAACAAGATTTTCAGCATGGGTAACAACCACAACGGTCTTTCCAAGCTTCTGGTTTATCCAAAGAAGCAGATCCATTATCTCGGCTGCCATCTGGGGGTCAATATTGCCTGTGGGCTCGTCGGCAATTATTATCTCCGGACTGTTTGCAATGGCTCTTGCAATTGCAACTCTCTGCTGCTCACCGCCGGAAAGCTCCTCGGGAATACTCTTTGCCTTGTCGGTAAGCCCCATTGATTTTAAAATTGCAGGAACACGCCTTCCTATAACAGGACCGGGAGTTCCAACAACCTGCATTGCAAAGGCAACATTCTCATAAACCGTTTTTTTCGGAAAGAGCTTAAAATCCTGAAAAACAACGCCAAGCTTACGGCGATATTTTGATACCTTATAAGCCGGAAGCTTTTTTAAGTTATAATTATTCACAATAATAGATCCCGATGTGGGCACCATTTCACGAAGAAGGAGCTTTGTCATAGTAGTTTTACCGGCGCCTGAATGACCAACTATAAAAACAAACTCGCCATCTTCAATTTTAAAGCTCACATCGTCAAGAGCGACATGATTGTTTCTCTTGTATATACTTCTGACATTTTTAAATTCAATCATTATAACGCAAAAATCCTTTCCTTTGTTCCGAAAAGTAGGCAAAAACAAAAAATCCGAAACAAAATTATGAAAAAGCAAACACAAAATGAGGAACGCATATGCGTCTATGAGCGTCAGCCGCCCAAGCGAACGCATACAATGCGTTCCTCATAATGATGTTTCACATTGTTACTGCCACTATGAAAGTATTGTCAAAGCTTAGCGGGCTTAGAGCTGAGATACTTCTTAACCATAAGTGCAACCTTAAAAGTGATGGCGTGCTCAAATTCACGCAAATCAAGACCTGTAAGCTTGCGTATCTTTTCAAGACGATAAACAAGAGTATTTCTGTGAACAAAAAGCTTCCTTGATGTCTCGGAAACATTGAGATTGTTCTCGAAAAACGCTTGAATTGTCATAAGAGTATCTCTATCAAGAGATTCAAATCCACCCTTCTTGAAAACCTCTTGCAGGAACATCTCACAAAGTGTTGTGGGAAGCTGATAAATAAGGCGTCCTATACCGAGATTTTCATAGCTGACGATATTTTTTTCTGTTTCAAAAACCTTGCCAACTTCAATTGCAACCTGTGCTTCCTTATAAGCCTTTGCAAGATCCTTAATGCTGTCTACCATTGTTGAAATACCGATAGACACCTTTGTATAAAACTCTGTTGAAAGGGTATCTGCAATATTAGTTGCGATCTTCTCGATCTCCTTAATATCCGCACCCGGCTTCATATCCTTAACCAGAACGATATCATGCTCGCCGACGCTTATAACATAGTCCTTTGTCTTATCCGGGAACATATTTTGAAGCATCTCAAAAGGCATAATATCCGTTTTGCCGTCAAATTTGATAAGGAAAACAAGTCTGCTTTCATCCGTGTTGAAATGCAGCTCCTTGCTCTTTATATAAATATCGCTTGGGAGAATGTTGTCAAGAATTATGTTCTTGATAAATGAGCCCTTATCGTACTTTTCATCATAAAGATTCTTTATATTGGCAAGAGAAATGGAAAGAAGCCTTGATATCTTATCGGCCATCTTATCCTCACCCTCAACAAAAACAACATATTCTGCCTTTGTTCCGGTTGTTATAGGACGATATGTATATCCACCAACCGCTATGGCATCTGCAGAATAGATCATTTCCTCACGAACTCCCTGCATAACCTCGCCTATCTTTACCAGCTCAGAGCACGCAATTATAACATTGTTTTCGTCAACTACACCTATCACACGGTCTATAGCATCCTTCATTTGATGGATCACGCTTTGAAACAATCTGTTAGACATAATTTTTCTCCCAATTCTTTTAGCTCGATTTATTTAGTAGAATTATCCACATTATTTTTTCGTCAAAAAACCACAATTATAAAAGTTTTTACATCATTCTAACTGTATTTACAACCGTAAATACCAAATAACACGCAAACAAGGCAACGATAGAATAGAAAGCAGCAGTTGTGGAGAAGAAGCTTAGTATCATTCCCGCAAGCATAATTCCAGCAGCAATGCAGAAAGGATAAGCCTTAAATTTTCCATCAGTGATCTTCAGCTTAGATTTTCCGATTTTTAGAGAAACCGGCTTCTTTCTGTCTGCAAGAACCAGAGTTACCACAAGTGCACAAAGCAAAACAAGAAGTGCAGAATAAACAAAGTGCATTATGCGAGTTGAAGAATTAAGAAAAACAAGAAGTGCCGCACCTATTGCCGAATACAGAGAGAAAATAAAAAATTCTCGGTTAAACAGGTAATAAACAAAATAGAGTGCCGCTGTTACAATTACATATGCTATACGCTTTTCATCTGTAAGCTTTCCGTAAAGAGCAAAAACAGAGGTAAGCCAAAGCACCAATGTCAAAATATAACCGCTTGATAACACAGAGCATCTTTCATCTCTGCACTTAATGCGACTTACAACATAGTAAACCACTGCAGGAACGCATAGCACCGCAAGCACAGTGGCCACGAGAGGCGCTGTTTCAAGCTTAAATTTGTTGGCACCATCGACATCTGATGTTAAATATGTAACGCTGAAAACCACCGTTATAAGTGCCACAAGAACAATGAGCATTCGATAATACAAAACTTCTGTCCTTTTAATTTTAATGTCATTTGCTTTTTTCGCCATAACCATACTCCATTAATTCACAGTTCAAACTCATAAACAAGACAAGCAAGCACAAAGCCTGCCACAGTCTCGGATCGTAAGATCCTACTGCCAAGTCCTGCCATAAGCATTCCGTTTTCCTTTGCAAATTTCGCTTCCTCCGGGGAAAAACCACCTTCAGATCCGATAACTACAGAAATATCGAGATTGTTTTTTTGCTGCATAAGCTTGTACCTTTGCTCGCAAAGCAACCGGCCGAGTGGCATTGTCCCCTCTCCCTCAAAGCAAAAAATCGGAATATCTGCCTTTGAGGCCCTCAATATTGCATCCTGAAAATCAACAGTTGGCAAAATTTCGGGAATTATACCTCTTCCGCACTGTTTGGCAGCTTCAAGAGAGATGCGCCTCCTGCGTTCAAGCTTTCTTTGCGCCGATTCCGCTTTTTCTCTCGCAACACAGAATTCACTTTCAAATGTCACAAGAGCAGAAGCGCCGCACTCGGTAGATTTTTGTATGATAGTATCCAGCTTATCGCCCTTTGGCAAAGCTTGATATATCGTTGCTCTGAACGGCGGCTCAGTTGCAAGCGCACAAGCATTTTTAATTGAACAAAAAACCCTATCTGTTTCAAACCGAACAAGCTCACAGCTATATTCAGCAGATTTGCCGTCGCAAACCGTAACCGTATCTCCCACAGCCATTCTGAGGGAGCGGGAAATATGCTTAGCATCCTCGCCTTCAATCACGATAACACCGCCCGAAAGATCGATGCTGTTTTCATTCACAAAAAATCTTGGCATAAAAATCTCCGATAAAAGAAACTATGTGCAATTCATAAAAAACGCACAAAGCCACATAATAAATCATGCATGGTATATTATACTACATATTTATCGATTTGTCAAAGGTTTTTTAGCATTTTTCCAAAATTATTTGCCAAAATATAAAAAAATCGTGTTTTTAACCACTTTCAAACTATTTATTTCAACAAAACAATTGGAGATTTTGGACAAAAAACGATATTCGGCTTGGTTATATTCGACACAAATGTCTGTTTTGCTAAAAAATATGGCTTTTTGTGCACAATCACTCAAACAAACAGCTTAGCAATTTGCTTGCTACATAGTGTTTTATACGATCAAAACGAGTGATCGAGAATAAAAAACAGGAGTTTATCGGGAAGTTGGGGGGGACAAACAAGAGCACACTGCGATTTTTCTGTCAGGCAATCGGTTATCTCAGACGAGAGCAGTGTGCTCTCATATGTCTCCCCGATAAATCAAAATTTACAAATCATAAGAGACCGAGCAGGTTGCTCGGTCTCTTTTTCAAATATTACTTTCCGGAATTATATGAGCCTTCTGTATCTGCAACAACTTCCTTAACATTTGTCTTGCGTCTGGAGGTTGCAACTCTCTTCATAAGCTCTTCCTTGTAAAGATCGGCATCAATAGGTAGCTCGATAGGCTTACCGAGCCAAGATGAAAGATGCATTGCGTTTGAGAGAGTGAGTCCGTTAATACCCTCTCTACCATCAGCAATAAGATCTGTTCCATTAAGAATAGCGTTTGTAAATGCACGCAGCACACCATCATGCTGGGGATTTTCTCCGTCTGTTTCAACATCTATCTCCTCAACCTTGGGAGATCCAAACGGCGCATCGTTAGTCTTTGAAAATTCGGGTTCAAGCACATCAAGCTTATAAAGCTTTAGTGTGCTGCCGTCGCAGACGAGCTTACCGCC
>JAZUQN010000195.1:0-1754 GCA_045605745.1 Eubacteriales bacterium | reverse complement strand
CCCGTCAAATATTATTTTCTTTCTCCCCCCCCTCAGTCTCTCTGCGACAGCTTTCTACAGTGGGAGGCTGACTGCGTTACCACTTTTCAAACAAGAGCACGCTATACCCTTATTGCGCCAAAAAGCACCGGCGCAAAAAGTGTGCAGCTTGCCGCACACTGCTTTCGTTTGTGGTTAGCTACTCTGTAGTGAAAACTTCGCAGTGTGCTCTTTTTTGTAAAATTGAATTTCCCCACAAACTCCTGTTTAAAAAACAAAAAGCTGAGCCAAGCGGCTCAGCTTTTTTATCAGATAACTTTATATCCTTCAGCCTCGATAGCCTGCTTCAAAATTTCATCAGAAACATCTCCGCAAAGTTTTATAACAACATTCTTCTTTTCGTGACTTGCAACAGCACTTTCAACCCCATCAATAGCTTCAAGCGCCTTTTTTACATGAGCCTCACAATGTTGGCACATCATTCCGTCAACATTAATTATTTTTTCCATACTTCTCTTCTCCTTAACTATCTGTTTTTTTGTTTTTAGTTTGAATTTATCTTGATCATAAAGCTTGAAAAGATTTAATCTTAGTGCGTTTGTAACAACGCAAAAGCTTGAAAGACTCATAGCCGCCGCACCAAACATGGGGTTCAGCTCAAGGCCAAGCGGAACAAAAAGTCCTGCCGCGAGCGGAATTCCAACCATGTTATAAACAAAGGCCCAAAATAGATTTTGATGTATATTTCGGAGTGTTGCTCTGCTAAGTCTTATAGCCGCAGGCAGATCACGAAGTCTGCTCTTCATAAGAACTACATCGGCAGCGTCAATGGCAATGTCCGTTCCCGCACCGATCGCTATTCCGATATCAGCTCTCGTGAGTGCCGGGGCGTCATTTATTCCGTCGCCAACCATAATAACCTTACCAAATTCAAAATAGCGGCGCACTGTTTCCTCTTTCTGTACCGGGAGCACCTCTGCAATCACTTCATCAACACCTGCAACCCGGCCAATAGCTTCTGCAGTGCGCTTGTTATCTCCTGTGAGCATAACAACTCTCATGCCCATGTTTTTTAGCTCCGCAATAGCAGAAGAACTGTCTTCTCTTACCGTGTCGGCAACGGCGATTATACCTGCAAGCTTACCTGATTTTGTGAAAAACATAGGTGTTTTTCCTTCTCCCGAAAGTCTGTCTGCCTCTGCTATGGCAGATGTATCTATATGAGCCTTTTCACAAATAAACTTTAGATTTCCGCCGTAAATCTCCTCTTCTCCAAGCTTTCCATAAAGTCCACTGCCTGTAAACGTCATAAAATCGGAGATTTCCTCGCAATCTATTCCCATCTCATCTGCCGCAGATACTATGGCCGCCCCTAAGGGATGCTCACTCTTTTTTTCAAGTGAGGCCGCAAGAGACAGAAGCTTCTCCCTGTCAAATTCATTAAATGGAATAATATCGGTAACTGAAGGATTGCCGCTTGTAACAGTTCCGGTCTTATCTAAAATAACCACCTTTGCCCTACCGGTTTCTTCAAGGGAGACTGCTGTTTTAAACAGTATGCCATTTTTGGCTCCCACACCGCTTCCAACCATAATTGCAACGGGAGTTGCAAGCCCAAGTGCACAAGGACAGCTTATTACAAGAACAGAAATTGCTCTTGAGAGCGCAAACCCAAAGCTTCTTCCGGCAATAAGCCAAATCGAGCCCGAAATCAAGGCTATAATAATAACGAGAGGTACAAAAATTCCCGAAACCTTGTCTGCAACCTTTGCTAT
>JAZUQN010000194.1:0-27816 GCA_045605745.1 Eubacteriales bacterium | reverse complement strand
TGTTTTTTTACAAAAAGCTATTTATTATTATAAAGATTTGTATTATAATATATAGTGCGGAGTTTTTATCCACTCTGCTGATAATATTATAAATCATTTTTTTCAATATTGCAATACCGTGTTTTTATTTTTTAGAAAGGGCAGGTACATATATGAAACAGAGGTACACAATAACCATTGCAGACACAGAGATGAATGTTATAACAGACGAAGCTCCCGAATTTGTTGACGAGATAGTTGGTATTCTTGACAGAAAGATAAGGGAGATAAATACCGCAAACCGCCGCTGCTCAAAAAACGAAGCCGCTCTGCTCTGCGCCCTTGACTATTGCTCGGATAAGATCAAGATGCAGAAAAAGGTTCGCACATTTGACGCAGAAATGGCACTGAAAAATGCACAGATAAACCGTCTTGCCGAGGAAAACGAAAAGCTCAGAGCCCTTCTTGAGAAAAATCACATAAATTACTGATAATGGATAAAACAAAAAAGAGAGCCTTGCCTGAGCTTTTGGCTCCCGCCGGCTCGCCCCGTGCGCTCCTTGCCGCTATAGATGCCGGAGCCGATGCGGTCTATTTCGGCGCAAGAGGCTTTAACGCAAGGATAGGAGCTGATAATTTTTCAGAGGACGAGCTTGCCTTTGCCTTTGAAAAATGCCACGCCTATGGGGTCAAAAGCTATGTCACCCTCAATACGCTGGCTCTTGACAGGGAGCTAACAGAATATCTGAAAACCGCAGAGAGAGTATATGAGCTTGGTGCAGATGCGATTATAATCGCAGACCTTGGAGGAGCTTCGGTAATTAAAAAATACTATCCAGAAATTGAGCTTCACGCAAGCACACAGTTCTCGGGTCACAATGCTTCTGCCGCCATTGCCCTCTCAGAGCTTGGATTTACGAGAATGGTGCTGGCAAGGGAAACATCCCTCCGAAACATCAAGCTTTTTACGGAAAGCTCTCCTATTGAGGCCGAGATATTTGTGCACGGTGCGCTTTGCGTTTCTCACTCGGGGCAATGCCTCTTTAGCTCTGTTGTTGGTGGAAGAAGCGGCAACCGAGGTCAGTGCGCCCAGCCCTGCCGATTGCCTTATTCGGACAAGAACAGCTATCCCCTAAGCCTCAAGGATCTTTGCCTTGCTCCCCATATTCCCGAAATTATTGAAAGCGGAGTTGCTTCTCTTAAAATCGAGGGCAGGATGAAATCCCCGGAATATGTGCACGCAGTGACGAAAACATATCGCCGCCTTCTCGATGAGAAAAGAGGCGCAAGCAGCGATGAGATGAAATATCTCTCCTCTGTTTTTTCCCGTGGAGGCTTTACAGACGGCTATTTTAGCGAACACATAAGCCGTGCAATGCTCGGAGTCAGAAGCAAATCGGATAAGGACAGCTCAAAAGCTCTTGCTCCTTTTTCCGAGATAAGCCGTAAAATTCCGATAAGTATTTCGGCAAAATTTTGTATGGGAATGCCCTCTGTTCTGACAATGAAGAGGGAAGAAAAGCTTGTAACGATTACAGGAGATGTTCCTTTCGAGGCTATAAACGCCCCGATGACAAGAGACATCGTGCTAAAATGCCTCTCAAAGCTTGGCGACACCCCATTTGTTTTGGAGGACGCCGAAATTGAGATAGAGGGAAATATAATGCTCCCTATCGGCAAGCTAAATCAGCTTCGCCGCAGTGCAGCAGATGCACTCATAGGCTCCTCCAAAAAAGAGCTTGCAAAAAAAGAATACAAATTGTCAAAGGCGAAAGAGCGAAAAGCAGATATGCGCAGTGCTCGCTTTAATGATCCCTCTGCCATAACAGATTTGGCAACAGAATATTTTGACCGCATATACCTGCCACTCCATAAATACAGTGAAAAAGCAAACGGAGTTATCCTGCCGCCTGTTATTTTTGATGGAGACAGAGAAAAAGTCCGGCAGATGCTGTGCCATGCAAAAGAGCTTGGCGCAAAATACGCCCTTGTTGGCAATCTTGGCCATCTCGCTCTTGCGAGGGAAGCAGATCTTTTGCCCATTGGAGATTTCAGACTTAATATTTTTAACCGTGAAAGTGCAAAAAAGCTTATGGAGCTTGGCTTTGAAAGCTTTATTGCTTCACCCGAGCTAACACTGCCCCAGCTCAGAGACATCGGCGAGGGCAGAGGCGCTATCGTTTATGGCAGGCTTCCTCTTATGCTTCTTGAAAAATGCGTTATTAAAGAGCTTTCAGGATGTGCTGAGTGCGCCAGGGACCGGGCAGTGCTAAAGGACAGAAGAGGAACCATCTTTCCGGTGCTTCGTGAATGGGATCACAGAAACACCGTATATAATTCATTGCCCACGTATATGGGTGATAAAAAGGCCTTGCTTTGGGGGCATGGAATAGAAAACCTGCATTTTATATTTTCAACAGAAAATAGTGACGAGGTTGACAGAGTTATAAACTCATTTAAAGACGGAAAGCCCCTCGGCTCTGCCGTGAGACGAATTAAAGAATGATCGTGAGGAAGAAATATGGAAGCAATAAATGTTAAAATTAAGCTGTCAAGAGGAATGTCTCTGCCAAAATATGCAACGGCAGGCTCTGCCGCAATAGACCTTTGTGCCGCACTTGACGAAGGAGAAAAGGTTATAATCCCGGCAGGAGAGAGAGCACTTATTCCAACAGGACTTGCCATAGCTCCTGAGAGTAGCGGAGTTGTTGCCGTCATCGCCCCAAGAAGCGGCCTCGGCATTAAAAAAGGTATCTGTCTTTCAAACGGAATCGGTGTTATCGACAGCGATTACAGAGGAGAGATTCAGGTTGGATTATTCAACACCGGAAAAGAGGATTTTGTCATTGAGAGAGGCGATAGAATTGCCCAAATGATGTTTATGCCGGTCTACAGTGCAAATCTCCTCCCCTCAGAAGAGCTTGACGAAACAGAAAGAGGCGCAGGCGGGTTTGGTTCAACCGGCGTTAAATAAAACGGCATTTGATTTTTGCCTTAAAGGAAAGGAAGCTCTGCTTTTTGCAGACTGAAACTAAAATGAAATTTATTCTTGCTTCAAAATCTCCCAGAAGAAAGGAGATTCTCGAAAACCTTGGTCTTGATTTTGAAATAATAACAAGCGAGGCAGACGAGAGCTATGCAGATGGCACCGATCCCTCTGAGGTTGTTATGATGCTCTCTGCAAAGAAGGCTGCGGCAGTGAAGAATAAGCTGCTCTCAGAGGGACTGGATCTCTCTGATACTGTCATTATAGCCGCCGACACAGTTGTCAGTGCGTCGGGTGAAATTCTCGGCAAGCCCCGGGACAGAGAGGATGCCCGACGCATGATCGCTATGCTGAAGGGAAAGACCCACTCGGTTTTAAGCGGCATAACTGTGATTTATGGCGATTCTTCTGCCTCCTCCTTTGAAGAAACCTTTGTTCGTTTTTCGGAAATGAGCGAAAAAGAGATCGACTGGTATGTGCAAAGCGGCGAGCCGGATGACAAAGCCGGTGCTTACGCAATTCAAGGCTATGCTTCTATGTGGGTTGAGGAGATCGAGGGCTGCTATTTTAATGTGGTTGGCCTGCCGGTTGCCTGCCTGCGCAAGCTACTGATGAAAGTCTTTGGAATAAAGCTTTCTGACCATCTGAAATAAATCCTTTGAAAGGAACGACGATATATGAACAAGCAAATCGGAATTGATCTTGGCACAGCCAACACCCTCTTTTATATGAAGGGCAAGGGCATTGTGCTTCGTGAGCCATCGGTTGTTGCCAAAAACAGCGTTACGGGAAAGGTTGTTTCCGTTGGCTCTGATGCAAAAAAGATGCTGGGAAAAACTCCCGGCACTATTGCCGCATTCCGTCCCCTTAAGGGCGGCGTTATTGCCGACTTTGAGGTTACGGCAGAAATGCTGCATCAGTTTTTCCGCAAAATAAACATGGGCGGTCTTTTTAACCGTCCAAATGTAATAATTTGTATCCCCTATGGCGTTACAGAGGTTGAAAAAAAAGCCTTTGAAGATGCGGCATATGATGCCATGTCTCGCTCTGTTGACCTTGTTGAAGAGCCTATGGCGGCGGCTATCGGTTCCGGCCTTAGAATAGGAAGTCCAAGGGGAAACATGATAGTTGATATCGGAGGCGGAACAACAGAGGTTGCCGTTATCAGCCTTGACGGAATTGTTGTTTCTCGCTCTCTGCGTGTAGCAGGAGACGAGCTTGACGATGCCATCGTGCAGTATGTTAAGCGCCGCTTTAATGTAACGGTTGGAACAGCAACGGGTGAGGAGCTAAAAAAGCGCATAGGCTCTGTTCATTGGTCGGCAGATAATGCAGAGATGGACGTGAGAGGAAGAAATATGAAAACAGGCCTTCCCACAACCCTACATATCACCTCTGCAGATGTGAGAGAAGCAACAGAGGAGCAGATAGACAGAATTATCGACTGCATAAAAACCACACTTGAAAACACTCCTCCCGAGCTTTCTGCAGATATTTTTGACGCAGGTATAATGCTGGCAGGCGGAGGAGCACTCCTTCGCGGGCTTCCCGCACTTATAACCGAACGCACAGGACTTAAGGTCAATGTTGCAAATCGCCCTCTCGATTGCGTTGCTCTTGGAATAGGCAAGGGAATAGAAGACCCACGCATAATAAGAAATGTTGTGCTTAACCGCTCAAGATAATTTTTCAGGTGAATTATGTCAAAATTTTTTAAATCGAAATTTTTTGTAATCTCCCTTTTAATTGCCATTGTGCTTGTTATTGTGCCAAGCGTGCTGTCAGCAATGGGGCTTTCCGATCAGGTCAGAGGTGCTCTCGGAACGCTTGCAACCCCATTCAGATATGTATTCACAGAGGTGGCAGAGGGTGCTGAGGGCTTCGTCAGCTATTTCAGAGAATTTGACACTATAAGCGCAGAAAACCGAATACTCAAGGACAAGATTGCCGATCTTGAAAACAAGCTGAGAGAGGCTGAGGCCATTAAGGAAGAAAACGAATGGCTTTATAAATATCTGGGGCTTGGAAGAGAGCACACCGACTATAAATTTGAGGCGGCAAGAGTTATCGGCAGGGAATCCGGCAATTATATGACGGTGTTTACCCTCAATCGAGGCTCTATGCACGGTATAGAGGTAAATATGCCGGTTGTCACCGAGGCAGGAATAGTTGGATATGTCAGTGAGGTAGGCTCAAACTGGTGTAAGGTGGTCACCATTCTTGAAACTGCATCCTCTGTTGGAGCATATGTTGAAAGATCGGGAGAGCTGGGCCTTGTTGAAGGCGTATACGAGCTGAAAAATAACGGCGTTTGCAGAATGTCATATCTGCCGTCCGATGCGGATATTAAGGTTGGCGACCTTATTCTTTCAAGCGGAATCGGCAGCATTTATCCAAGGGGACTTCCCATTGGTATCGTCAGGGAGCTGACGCCCGATGAATTTGGCAGAGATCTTCTTGCAACAGTTGAGCCCTCGGCAGATCTTTCGGACCTGAGAAATGTGATGATAATAAAATCCTTCACCTCTTATATTGAAAGCGAGGTCGAGTCAAGAGATGAATAATCAGCTTTCGCCGATTTCTTGGCAGACCTTACTTAAAAAAAGCATTATATGGGGCATTTGGCTTTTCCTTGTGGCAATTATTCAAACCTCGTTTTTCTCGGTTTGGAGACCCTTTGGGGCAGTGCCGGAGCTTGTTTTGCCGGCTGTTATAGCAATTGCCATATATGACAGAGAACGAATGGGAACAATTGCCGGAATCATGGGAGGATACATCATTGATGCGCTTGGCGGTGTTGGGCTTTCTCTCTCCCCTCTTTTATATATGCTTTGCGGTGCTATCACTGCGCTTCTTGCATATTCTGTTTTCAGAAGAGATTTTCTCTCCTGGCTTATATGCTCTTTGTTTGCACTTCTCATTTCGGGCTCGGCTTCGATTATAAATGCTTATGCAGAAACCGGAGGCAGATATTTCAGCTTTTCGTCTATTCTCACAAGGCTTATTCTGCCCGGATTCTTCTCTTCTATAATTTGCGGAGCTTTTGTATATCTTCTAACAAAGCTCATATGGAATAAGCTCCTTCACAACAGAGAAATGGAAGGATAAAAAACTAAAAGAAAGGAATGAAAAGACAGCTATGGGTAGAAAAAAAACAGGTATTAAAGGCGCATCTTTTACAGTCAGGCTCATTTTTATAGCCGTCATTTTCACCTTTGCAACTATTTTTTATGTAACAAAGCTGGCAGACATACAGATTAACCGCCGCAGTGAATATACCTCATCGGTTCAAAGGACATATAAGAGGTATGTCACAATTCAGGCTCAGCGTGGCGAGATTTTCGACAGAAACGGAACCCCACTTGTCACAAATGATTATACATACGATCTGAATTTCGACTACGGTTCTCTTTCCAAGGATGCAGAAAAATCCAATAATGTAATCCTTTGGGCAATTGATGCCCTTGAAAAAACGGGCAATTCAGCACAGCGGACCGAGAGTAATTTTCCATTTCTCGGCAGCTATCCAAATTTAATATATGACCAAAACAAGCTTTCAAACGAAAGCTATAAGGCAAAATTTGACCGCGCTGTAAAAGAGCTTGGATTTCACGAGGATAAGGACGGCAACCCTGTGGAAAACACCGCAGAGCAGCTATGTGAAAAGCTTGTTGAAAAATATAAGCTTAATGAAAAAAACGAGAACGGAGAGCCATTATATACAGAAGTGCAGATAACAGAGCTTTTGCGTGTCAGATTTGATATGGCTTTTGCCATGTTCAGCTCTGTCCAGCCATATACCTTGGCAAAGGATGTTGATCTGACGCTGATTACCGCAATGAAGGAAAGCGAGCACAGAGGTATATCCTTTTATGAAAACGTAACCAGAAAATATGAATATCCCGGCTATGCCTCTCATATTCTCGGAAGAGTTGGCCCTATACACAAAAAGGATCTTGAATATTATAGCGAAAAGGGATATAAAATGAACGCCATAGTTGGTATTGACGGCTGTGAAAAGGCTTTTGAGGAATTTCTCCACGGCACGGACGGTGTTATGGCAATAGAAGAGGATGCAAACGGAAATATCCTTTCCCAAGCTATTTCAAAAGCCCCCATCAGCGGAAACGATGTATGGCTTACCATAGATATCGATATGCAGGTCGCCGCAGAGGACGGCCTTAGAGACAACATTCAATATATCAACCAAAAAGCCGCATCTACCAAGGGCGAGCTTGACGGTGAGGATGCCTCTGCCGGAGCAGTTACCGCCATTGGTATCACGGGTGAGATATATGCAATTGCCTCATATCCAACCTTTGACCTCTCAAAATGGTCAACAGACTATTCTTTATGGCGAGAGGATGAAAGCAAACCCCTTTACAACCGTGCTCTGCTTGGGCAATATCAGCCGGGCTCAACCTTTAAGATAGGGGTTGCGGTTGCCGCACTGGAGGAAAAAATTATAACCCCAAGCACAAAGATAACCGACAAGGGTCGGTATACATTTTATGATGCAAACGGCCCCCGATGCTGGATATATCTCCAAAGAAACCAGACCCACGGAACAATTAATGTAACCGAGGCAATACAGCACTCCTGCAACTATTTCTTTTATGACATTGGCAGACAGCTCACAATTGAAACACTTAATAATTATTGCTATTCATACGGTCTTGGACTGCCAACCGGAATTGAGCTTCCGGAAAATGTCGGCGTTCTTGCCGGCCCTGAATACCGAAAGGAAAAAGGGCTTGGAGAATGGTATCCCGGAGACACTCTTCAGGCTTCTATAGGTCAGTCTGATAACCTGTTTACCCCTCTTCAGATAAGCAGCTATACAGCAACCCTTGTTGGCGGCGGAACAAGATATGCTGCACATCTGCTTGGCAGCGTTAGAAAATTCTATACAAACGAGATACTTTATGAATATCAGCCAAAGGAGCTTGGCAAGGTTGATATGAGCGAGCAGACTCACAAAACTATTTTGAATGCTATGAAAAGCGTTACCGAAAACGGTTCAGCTTCAAGAGTGTTCAGCTCTTATCCTATCTCCATGGGTGGTAAAACTGGAACGGCTCAGGTCAGCTCCAAAAAAAGCGATAATGCCATATTCACCGCCTTTGCCCCCTTTGATAATCCTCAGATAATAACCACTTGCATAATCGAGCAAGGAAATAACGGCACGGATGCCGGCTACACGGTTAAAGATGTTTTCGATAGCTATTTTAAGATAGGCAAATATGCCGAGGGCACAGAATAATATTTGCTTTTCCTTATTCAGAATCATTGTTTTGGAGGAAATATGAAAAAAATCTTTTATATTTTTTTTGCTCTGATAATTTCGTTAGGTCTTTCTGCCTGCGAAGAAAAAAAGACAGGCAATGAAAACAATGTTGTGCTTCGTACAATTGATAATATTTCCGAATATGTTGTCGTGCGCGGAGACAAAAGCTCAAATGATGAAACAAAATGTGCAACCTCTTTGCGCAAGGCTATAAATACAGCAACAGAAGCTGCGCTTGGCGTTAAAACAGATTTTTACAATAACAAATATGAAATTCTTGTTGGAAAAACCGATAGAGAACAGTCGATCGCTGCCCTTAAGGGGCTGAAATATCACGATTACACCATAAAGCTGGATGGCAATAAGATCGTTATTGCAGGCGGAAGCGACAAGGCTCTTGGCGATGCGGTTGAGTTTTTCAAAACCAATTTCATAGATACAGATAAAAAAACCGTTAAAGCTCCAACAGGCGCAGGATATACATATAAAGGAAGCTATCTTTTAGATAGGCTTACTGTTGAGGGCGTTTCAATTGAAAAATTTAAAATATTTAACAAAAGCCTTGAGGATGTAACTCCTTTGTTGTCTCAAATCAGAGATGCTTTTGGCTACGATCTTCCAATTGAAAATAAAGAAATGCTTGAAAATGAGCATTATATAATTTTCGACGGAACAGAGCTTATTGCTCATAAATACGGCATATATATTGAAAACGGAAATATCGTTATAAAGGGAAGCGCACACTCTCTTGAGAAAGCTATAGAAACATTTTTTGGCAGCTTCTTTTTAGAAAAGGAAATTAAAGAATATGATCTCACCTCCCTCGACAAGCTTGAAGGAAGCACCGGCAAAAAGAATATCTATACAAGAGATCAGCTAATAACCGTTATAAATCAGATTTATGATGATCCAAATATAATTGCTATTGGCGAGGAGGTACAGGGCAAGACCGCAACCTGCATAGAAGATTGCATTGTGAAATTTAAAGATGCAACGGGAGAAATGCCGGGAATTATGGGAATAGATCTTGCCTGCTATGGCATTGACCTCACAAAGACGGATGATGTTAAATTGAGCTCATTTATCTGTGACCTTGTTGATTACACAGCAGAGGGCGGCATGGTTACTGCCAGCGCACACTGGGCTAACCCATCAAAGACAGACCCTGATAGAGTTAGAGGTAATTTTGGCACTATTAATACCCTTGAGGCTTATGAAAAGAACTTCACCGACCTTTTAACAGAGGGAACGGAATATAACAAATTTTTTAAGAATGAGCTGGAAGTAAATGCTCGTTTCTTTAAGGCTCTTGAGGAAAACGGCGTTTCCATAATTTGGCGACCTCTTCATGAGGCGAATGGCGGCTGGTTCTGGTTCTGCACAAGGCAGCAGGAATTCACTCTTGACCCTAAATATGTTATAGATATTTGGCATTATGTTTATGAATACTTCACTGTTGAATGCGGCCTCACAAATCTTGTTTGGTGCTATGGCCCAAACTATTCTGCAAATGTAAATGACAATCCGGGCAGCACAATGAGCACAACATATCTCTATCCGGGAGATGATTATTGTGACATGGTTGGCGTTGACTGGTATAGCAGCGGAAATATGGAGATCACAAAGGGAGATAACTATTTGCGCCTCATTGATCTTTCGAGAAAACCCGGTGCTATAACAGAGTTTGGTCCTTCCGGCTCGATTCTTGGCGAGACGATAGATGAACAGCCACAGCTTTATAACAGCATGGATTTGTACGGAAATCTTTATGAGCTTGTGAGAGAGGGCTATTCCTTTGTTTACCTACTCACTTGGGGAGGCAAATGGGGTATCCCCGCAATGGGAAGAGGTGACGAGCTGATGCAAACAGACCTTTGCATTGGTCAGGCCGAGGTCAGGGCAATGTTTGACGCACTTAAATAAATTGCATATGTTAAAGGGCTGATTCAAATGAATCAGCCCTTTAATTGCGGAGTATTTCAGCTCTTCTCTTTCAAACAAAAGCGTACTGCTTTCGTCTGCTATAAGAGATTGCTAAACAGGAGTTTATAGGGAAGTTGCAGTTTTACAAACAAGAGCACACTGCGAAATTTTTATGGTCAATCGCCTACCATATACGAAAGCAGTGTGCTCTTGTTTGTGAAACCACTTCTCCCCGATAAATCAAATTTTAACCGCAGGGCTTTCCGCCTCGCCCTTCTTTATCCGTTCTTTATCGCTCTGAAGCATATAAAGCCCATAATATCTGCCCTTTTTCTGCAGCAGCTCCTCGTGTGAGCCTTGCTCAACTATCTTTCCGTGAGAAAGAAAAATAATATTATCAGCGTGGCGTATGGTTGACAGGCGGTGCGCAACCATCAGAAGAGTTCCGATATTCATCAGCTTTTCAAGCGAATCCTGTATGAGCACCTCGGTCTCGGTATCAATATTTGCCGTTGCCTCGTCAAGAATCATTATCTCCGGCTTATGAATTATAGTCCTTGCAAAGGAAATAAGCTGACGCTGTCCGGCAGAGAAGTTGTTTCCTCTCTCACGAACCTCTTCCTCAAGTCCTCCCGGCAGCTTATCTATGATCTTATCGGCGTTAACATATCGGCAGGCCTCCATGACCGCCTCGTCATCAACGCCCTCCATTCGGAGGAGTATATTGCTTTTTATGGTGCCCGAGAAAAGGAATACATCCTGAAGCATCTGTCCGAAATGACTGCGCAGGGAAGAAATTTTGATCTTCTTTATATTGATTCCGTCGATAAATATCTCGCCCTTTTGAATATCATAATTTCGGCAAATAAGAGAAAGAATAGTGGTCTTGCCCGAGCCGGTTGAACCGACAAATGCAACAGTTTCCCCGGCATTCACCTTAAAGGAAACATCCTTTAGCACCCATTCGCCCTCGTTATAAGCAAACCAAACATTTCTAAACTCAATATCGCCCTTTACATGGTCAAGCTCGATAGCATCAGGCTCATCAACCACATCCGGCTTTATATCAAAAACGGTGAATATCTTTTCTGCCGAGGCAAAGGCAGATTGCAGCCAGTTAAACTGCTCTGCAAGGCTTTGAATAGGGTTGAAAAACTTGTTTATATACATATAAAACGCAACAACGGTGGCACTTGTTATTGTTTGACCCAAAAACGCCGTATCCTTTATATAGCCTCTGCCCCCTAAATAAAGCAGGAAAAGAATTGAGGATATATAAAGCATATATACCATCGGTCTAAATACACCAAAAACAAATATCTGCTGCTTCTTCGACTTTCCGAGAGCCTTGTTCTGCTCTGAAAAATCCGCCATTTTCTTTTCTTCTCGATTGAATATCTGAATTATCTTCATACCCGAAAGATTTTCAGAAAGAAAGGTGTTAATGGCTGTTGTTCCGTCCTTTACACGGCGATATGCTCTGCGTGAAAACTTGCGGAAGATCATTGTGAAAAGCACTATAAAGGGAACAAAGCAAAGCACCATAAGTGTTAGTGCATAATTCAGCAAAAGCATAGCGGCAAGAACACCGATAATGGTAAAGCTGTTTTTTATTAGGTTTACAATAATGTTTGTAAACATCATTGAAATGGCGTTTGTATCGTTTGTGACCCTTGTCACCAGCTTGCCCACAGGCATTGTGTTAAGCTGTGCATGGGAGAGGCTTTCAATATGGGTGAAAATATCCTCTCTGATAGCCGAAAGGATCTTTTGACCCGTTTTTTGAAGCATAATTGCCTGAACATATGAGCAAACAAGAGAAACAATAAGTATCACAGCATAAACTGCCACGATGGCAAAAAGCCTTCTCATTTCAAACTCCTTGTTTATCATACCCTCGATATATCCAACAAGAAGAGGAGAAATTATCTCATAGGCAATTGAAAAGATCATAAGAAGAAGCACAAGAGCAAAGCTTTTAACATGGGGTTTTGCATAGACAAGCAAGCGGCGTACTATCTCAGAATCCTTCATGTTTCTGTCAAAGCCGATAGACTGCTTCTTATCCTTTATAAGCGCATATGCGGTTATAAATATAAGGGCAAATGCTCCCACGATTGCGCCTATTATAATAAGCGGGAAAAATTCACGCATTCTCCTCCACCGCCTTTCCGCTCTCCTCTTCGGCCTGTTTTTCATCAAGACGCTGGAGATCAACTGTGTTTCTATATGCTGCCGAGCTTTTATAAAGCTCCTCGTGTGAGCCAACTGCAACTATCCTTCCATCGTCCACAAAAATGATCTTGTCCATTTTTTCAATGGTTGTAACTCTGTGGGCAATGAGAATGGTTGTCTTGCCGCCTCTTATCGATCGGAGATTTCCGAGTATTGTCTTTTCGGTTTTCACATCAACTGCGGAAACCGAATCGTCAAGAATAAGTATTGGCGCATTCTTCATAAGAGCCCTGGCAATAGATATCCTCTGCTTCTGACCACCCGAAACCGTAACTCCTCGCTCGCCAAGAACCGTGCTGTAGCCATCTGTGAAATCAGAAATATTATCATGTATATCAGATAGCTTTGCCGCCTCTATAACATCCTCCCTATCACCGCCGTCTGTGGCAAATGAAATGTTGTTTTCAATGGTATCGCTGAAAAGAAAATTATCCTGAGGAACATATGCCGCATTTTTGCGCACGGTTTTTATCGGAATCTTGTTTATATCTGTTCCGTCAATAAAAATCTTGCCATCGGGAACATTATATGTGCGAAGAATAAGGTCAACTATTGTGGTCTTTCCGGCTCCTGTTCTTCCGATAATTCCAACATTCTCTCCGGCATTTATCTTAAAGGATGCGTTCGTCAGAACATCATATTCCCCACCGGGATATCTGAAGGTCAGATCTCTAAATTCTATATCTCCCCTTATCTCGCTGATATCCTCGGTATCCTCATTGTCTCTAACATCAATTTTTGCGTCAAGCAGCTCACTTATTCTTCCAAGAGAGGCTTTTCCGCGAGAGCGCATTTCAATAAGCTCTGCAATAGCCATTATGGGCCAAACTATACTTGTGAAATATCCGATAAACTCCACAAGCTGACCTGCATTAAAGATTCCCTTATAAACAAGATAGCCACCATAACCTAAAATTACGCAGATAACCGACTCAACAAGCAATGAAACCGAAATTCTGAGAATTGTTGAAAGCTTTGTATAATCAACATTTGTTTCCTCATTTTCCTTGTTAAGCTCTTTAAAGGCAAGCAGCTCCTTGCCCTCCTTAACAAAGGCCTTGATAACCGAAATTCCGGCAAAGCTCTCCTGAGAAAAATCCGAAAGCCTTGAAAAAGCCTCCTGTCTCCTTTCCCATTTAAGGGTCATATATTTTCCTGTCACAATTCCACTTGTCATCAGAATTGCCATTGGAATAAGCGAAAACAGCGTTAGCATCACATTCATGCTTGCCATTTTTGAAAGTGCCAAAACACCGAGAAAAAGCGCATCGCAGAACATAAGAATGCCCGAGCCAAAGCAATCCTGTACGGTTTCAAGATCGTTTGTGAAAAGAGACATAAGGTTTCCAACCTTATTCACCTGATAATATTGCTGAGAAAGCTCCTTGCAATGATCGAACATACGGCGCCTAAGGTCTGTTTCAACCTTAATTCCGGAGCCAAAAAAGCATATACGCCAGAGAAAACGGCCAATGGCAATAAACACAATTATAAATATCATGGGAAGGCATATCTCTTCAAGCAAAAAATCCATATCAAAGGCAACCCTTTTGCCCTCATGCTCAACCCAGCCCTGATTAAGTCCGTTTATAACAAGCTGATAAAGCCTCGGAACAACAAGCTGAAGATAGTCGATAACTATAAGAGCCAAAACGCCTAAAATAAGCGCCGGCGAATATCTCAAATAATATTTGTTTATGTGCTTTCCGAAAAGCAATTCTTTCACCTCTTTTCAAGATAATCCATTTGATTATTATACATTATATCTCATTATAAATCAATACTAAAACTAATTTTTATATATCCGATTTTTTATCAATGATTTTTCTTCTCAGCATAGGACTTATCATAAAAAATAATATAGCGTTAAATCACTGCAATATTTTTGCTTGAAAAAACGTTTTTTTTCCTTTATAATAATGTTTGATGGGATGACGCTGTATTGTATACATCAGAATCTACCGTCTTATAATTTTGTGTCAAAACCAAAAAGGAGAATGACTATGTATGAAATGAAGCTTGGCGCAATTGTTGAATCCTTCCGCCTTGACACCTTTGAGGTCATCGAAAAGGCTGCCCAAATCGGCGTTTGCGGTTTGCAAATGTATTGCACAAAGGGTGAAAATGCTCCCGAAAACATGACTTCGGAAAGAAAAAATGCCATTCTTCGGGCAATGAAAGGAAATGGACTTGTTTTTTCTGCCATATGCGGAGATCTCGGCCACGGATTTGGAAATCCGGAAAAAAACAAAGTCAACATAGAAAAATCAAAAAGGATTGTTGACCTTGCACTTGAGCTTGGCACAAATATCGTCACTACACACATAGGGGTCGTTCCAAGTGATAAGAACCACGAAAGATATAAAATAATGCAAGAGGCCTGCCATTCACTTGCCGAATACGCAGAACGCGTTGGTGCACATTTTGCAGTTGAAACCGGCCCTGAAAAAAGTGAGGTCTTGCGCGATTTTCTCGATTCACTTTCCTCAAGAGGTGTTTCGGTTAATCTTGACCCTGCCAATCTTGTTATGGTTGCCGGAGACGACCCGGTTTTGGCGGTCCATAATCTAAAGGATTATATTGTCCACACCCATGCAAAGGACGGCGTTATGCTGAAGGCAGCAAATCCCGAGTTTATTTATCATGTTGAACCGATGCCGGAGGAGCTTCGAGGTGTTGGATTTTATAAGGAAATGCCTCTCGGAAGCGGATCGGTTGATTTTCCGAAATACATTGCCGCACTTGACGAGATCGGCTATCGCGGATTTTTGACGGTAGAGCGTGAGGTTGGTGAAAATCCAATCGGCGATATAAAAACTGCCGTGAGCTTTCTAAAAAATATTATTGAGTGATAACGAACAAAAATCGACAGAAAATTTCTCAAAAAATTTCCTGTGTTTATTCTTGAATGATATAAGAAAAAATGATACCATTAACATGGAAAAGGTTTTATTAATACAAAAATTTATTGGAGACTGAAATGAAACTGGTACTTTGTAAAACTTACGATGAAATTTCAAGTGCGGCGGCAAACGAAATTGCCGACCTTCTTAAAGAAAAACCCAACTCAACCTTGGGTCTTGCAACAGGCTCAACTCCTGTTGGTATGTACAAAAAGCTTATCGAAAAATATAAAAACGGCGAGATAGATTTTTCTAAGGTAAATACATTTAACCTTGACGAATATTATCCCATAAGCCGCGAAAACAATCAAAGCTATTTCTTTTTTATGAATGAAAATCTTTTCAATCATGTAAACGTTCCAAAGGATAACATCAATATTCCAAACGGCAGCGTTGCAGATCCTGCTATTGAATGTAAAGAATATGAAAAAAGGCTTGAAGAAAACGGATTTGTTGATCTCCAGGTTTTGGGAATAGGACAAAACGGCCACATCGGGTTTAACGAGCCGGACGACTTTCTTTTTGCTTCAACTCATGTTACAGATCTGACAGAAAGCACTATAACAGCAAATGCAAGATTTTTCAGCAGTGAAAATGATGTGCCGAAAAAGGCTATAACTATGGGAATGGGAACTATTCTGAGAGCAAAGAAAATATTGCTTCTTGCAAACGGAAAAAATAAGCATGATGCAATTTCTGCTTTGCTTGACGATAAAATTTCAACATCAATTCCCGCAACACTACTTAAAACACACCCAAATGTAATTCTTATTTGCGACGAGGAAGCTTATTATGGATGATTACAAAATATTAAAAAATGCTCTTGTTGAAGGCACCCTGACAGATCTTGTTGTGCGCGCCGGCAAGATAGTGAGCATAGGAAAAACAAGCACAACCGGAGAGTTTATTGATATTAAAGGAAATCATCTGTTCCCCGGTCTTATAGATATTCATTCTCACGGCTGTGTGGGTCAGGATACAATGTATGCCGACCCTCATCAGATGGCAGAAATGCGCAGATTTATGAAGAAAAACGGTGTCACCACATGGCTTCCTACAACCATGACTCTCCCTATGGAGGATATTGAAAAGGTTCTCTCTATGGGTCTTATTGATATTGATGAAGAGGGCTGTGATATAGTGGGCTTCCATATGGAGGGACCTTACATAAACGCAAAATATAAGGGTGCTCAAAACGAAGAATATATAAAAAACCCTTCGGTTTCGGAATTTAAGAAGCTTGAAGGTATAAAAATGGTGACTGTTGCCCCTGAGCTTGAGGGTAGTGAAGAGCTTATTAAATATTGCGCAGAAAATGGCATTGTTGTTTCTCTCGGCCACACAAATTGCGATTTTGAAACAGCCGAAAAAGCCTTTGCCGCAGGCGCAAAATGCCTCACCCATACATTTAATGCAATGCCCCCAATGCTCCACCGTGCCCCGGGACCTATTGGTGCCGCACTTTTGGCAGATGGCTATGCACAGGTGATCTGCGATGGTCAGCATATACATAAGGCCGCAATAATTGCTCTTTACCGTATGTTTGGAGCAGACAGAATGGTTCTTATCAGCGATTCGATGCAGGCGACCGGACTTGGTGACGGAGCTTATGTTTTCGGCGGACTTGACATAAATGTTAAGGACGGCGTTGCGAGAACAGAGGGAGGTGCCCTTGCAGGCAGCACCACAACGCTCTTTGGATGCGTTAAAAAAGCTATTGAATTTGGTATTTCTCCAAAAGAAGCCATCAAAATGGCAAGCGAAACTCCTGCGAAGCTTCTCGGAATAAAAAAAGGAAAAATAGAGATTGGTTATTCTTCGGACTTCATTGTCCTCGACAAGGACTACAACCTTGTAGAAACCCTTATTTTAAACGGAGATCAGATACAATAAATAAAACAGCCGAGCATTGCTCGGCTGTTTTTGTTTTTCAGTTCACGTACTTTGCAAGAAGATTGTCAACAAAGGGAATATTGACGCTCTTCCCGTTTACCGCCTTTATTCCGAGAACTATGAATAAAATCTTTTCTATCACTGACAGAATAGAGCTTACCAAATAAACTATTGAGTTTATTTCATAATATTCAAATTTTCCGTCAAGAAGGCGAATAAGTCTTTCGAGAATTTCCAGACCCGAGGGAACAAAGCCGATAAAAGCACCAAGCAGGCTAAAGCATATCATGAGAGCAAAAGCCTTAATAGCATTGTGGCGAAGCCACATATCGCCCTCAAAAAGAAGAATATAGCCAACTAAAACAGCAGCCCCCAAATATCCGCTGAAAAGGCTGACAAAATATACGGTTGCGGCAAGCAGTCCACAGGAAATTCCAAGTCTTGTCTTTGGCATTTTAATAACTCCTTTGAAATTTTTTGGCTTTTAAAACCTATATAAGTATACCATATTCATTATGGATTGTAAATAGATTTTCTTCATTTCTATTGCTTTTTGCGCCTTTATATGTTAAAATATAGTAACAAAAATTTTTATATTAGGTGATAAAATGAAAGCTTGTGTTATGCAGCCCCCTTATTCGATGAATCTTTCCGATGCTGATAGGCTGTTTGAATGGAAATTGGATATGCTCCGCCTATGTGATGAGAGCATGGACATTATAGTCCTGCCGGAATATAGCGACACTCCCTGCAAAACCGACACATGGGAGGAAACCTATGATTGCTATAAAAAATACAGCGCTCCTCTTTTGTCTGCCTGCGCTGAAACCGCCAGACGATGCAGCTCGATACTCTTTGTAAACGGTCTTTGCGAAACCGAGACCGGCTTTAGAAATACAACATATGCCTTCGACAGAAAAGGAAATATTGTCGGTAAATATTTTAAAAAGCATCTGCCGCCATCCGAGCTTTATGCGCTGAATCTTGATCAGGACTATACAAGAGAGTTTTCAGAGCCATATGTTCTTGAGCTTGAGGGGCTGAGATTTGGTTTTCTTACCTGCTACGATTTTTATTTTTACGAGGCATATGCGGCCATCGCACGCAAAAATGTTGATATTATCATTGGCTGCTCTCTCCAGCGCAGTGATAGCCATTCTGCCCTTGAGATCATGGGCCGTTTTTGTGCCTATAATTGCAATGCCCATCTTGTTCGTGCCTCTGTGAGCCTTTCTCCCGATTCGGATATCTGCGGCGCAAGCATGATAGTTACACCAAGGGGCGAAGTACTTGTCAATATGAAAAGTGAAACAGGTCTTGCAAGTGCCGAATTTGACCCAAAAGACAAATATTATAAGCCTGCCGGCTTTGGCGGAGAGCCTGCGCCTCACTATGAATATATAGAATTTGGCAGAAATCCTTGGCAATATCGCCCGGGTGGAAGTGCTATAGTTAAAAATGACATTATTATGCCTTATCCGAGGATTTGTGCATATGGCGGACTTTGCTCTTCCTTATCCCAAAACAGCTTGGCTTCATTTGGTGCCGCTGTTGGAATGGGTGCAGACGAGATAGGCTTTGATCTGCTATCAAAAGACGGCGAGCTTGTTTCGTATTCCGGTTTTGAAAGCTCTGAGAATATTAAATATCTGCGCTTTGAGGATGTTTTGCAGAAATTTTCCTGCCACGCTGTTATGAACATCCGCATTAAATCCTGTGCAAATATGCAAAATGACAAAAATTTTTTCAAAAAGCTGATTCAGCTTATCGATATTTATGACTGTCAAAAATATGTATATTTTACATCCCCCGACGAAAATGTTTTAGCACTTTTAAAGGAGCTTGCGCCCACACTTATTCGCTGTGTAGAATGTGATAGAGACTCCTCTGATATAATCTCAATTGCAGAAAAATATGATTGCAAAAAAATTCAGCTCCAAAAACCGTTTTATGATAAAGGTCTTATAGCCGAAGCGCATAAAAAGGGGCTTCGCTGCAACGCAGTTTTCCCAGATGATCAAAACGAGGCTCTCCACCTTGTTGATATGGGTATTGACACTATCATCACAGAAAATTTTGAAATTATTTATAACGCCTTTAAAGAAAGGGACATAAAATAATGGAGCCAAAGGATTATATCGTTTCAAAAATAGAGGGAGAATATGCATATCTAAAGGAAATATATGGCAATGAGGAAGAGGTTTTCATTGCTCTTGCCCTTCTTCCCCCCGGTGTTGATATTGGAACAAAGCTCCATTCAGAGCTTTTCAGCTACACGATTATCGAATAAGACAACCTTTATAACAGATAGAATGTCTGAAAGAGATAGAATTTACAGCGTTGTAAATACGACGATCAAATTTGATAATAATAAATAAAAAAGCGTCTTATGCCGATATTGGCATAAAACGCTTTTTTAATCATAATATTTTTTACAGAATATAAATTTTTTTAATATGTTGGCGTGTCAAGTCTCCAGCCGTTTTCTGTGAGAGAAAAGGCTAATGTTATAGTCATTTTTTCTCCATCAAGCTGACTTTCTATCTCCACATTTACATATTCTCCCGAAGAAGGCTTCACAATTTTCATCGTATCATAATCAAATGTCCTTGTTTTTTCTATAAAAATATCATAGTTCATGCTTTGGTAAAGCCAACCGTCCCACTCAAGAAATTTGCAGGAGGTCACGCCCGAAACATCATCGGCGTATCCCACAAAAAGCATTTCATAAACATTTTCAAGATATTCGGGTGTATATACAGCATCCGCTGCTTCTTTTATGCTTTCGATAGTTAAGAATTTACTGTCTATCCTCACTGATTCATAGCTGTCAAGTGCAGCAACCATATCCTTATAGACCTGCTTATCCTCATCGGTTCCATCTCTTTTATAAAGGGGAAGTCCCTCGCCAAAAAGTATCTTGTTTACCTCTGCCGAAGCTTCTATAAGCTTTATATATTCTTCCCTTACATCCTCGAGCAGTGGTGGCTCGGTTTTGCAGGATGTCAAACCAAAAGTCATGGCTGCTAAAACTACAAACAGTGTTAAAGAAATTACTTTTCTTCTGATTTTTGATTGATTATGAAACATAAAAACCAAACCTTTCTTTAAAAGCACTGTTTTTATTCTTCTATTACTGCCTCTTCTTCTGCAATCTCACTCTCGGGCGCTATACGCACGATGTTTGAAATTATTGCATCAGAATCTACATTCATAACCCTTACGCCTGCTGCTGTTCTTGAATAGGTGTTGATAGATGAAACATTTGTTCTTATGATAGTTCCCTGATCGGTTATAACCATAATGTCATCTTCCTCTCCAACTGCTGCAATGCCGGCAATAAGTCCTGTATCATCGGTGATGTTATGACACATATAGCCCGTTCCGCCACGGTTCTTCATGTTTCTGAAGTCGCTGAACTCTGTTCTCTTTCCCTTGCCCTTTTCGGTTATGGTGAGAAGTGTTTTTCCTTCTTCAACAATGGCAACACCCTTAATAAAGTCGCCTTCTCTGAGGCTCATTCCTCTGACACCTCTTGCAGGACGTCCCATTGCTCTTACATTTTCTTCGCTGAATCGAACTGTGTGTCCCTCATGTGAAGCAATAATAACATCATTTTGTCCGTTTGTATGGAGAACAGAAACAAGCTCGTCTCCATCGTCAAGACCAATTGCAATCTTTCCGCCCTTTCTCTGATATTCAAAATCGGTGAGAAGGGTCTTTTTAATAACGCCGTTCTTTGTTACCATTGTGAGATACTCACCCTCGGCAAAATCCTTGATTCCTATAACGGCTGTTATCTTTTCGTCCTCTCTGAGGTCAAGAATATTAACAACATTTGTTCCCTTTGCGGTTCTTGATGATTCCGGAATTCTATATCCTTTAACGGTATAAACACGTCCGGTGTTTGTAAAGAGCATAAGATATGAATGTGAATTCATAACGGTGACCTTATCAATAAAGTCATCCTCTTTTGTTGTCATTCCTATCTTACCAACGCCGCCGCGGTTCTGTGCCGCATATTCGGAAACGTGCTGACGCTTGATATAACCGCTGTTGGTCATCGTTATAACGCAGGTGTGACGCTCGATAAGATCTTCAAGGTCTATCTCTTCCTCTGCCTCAACGATATCTGTCAGTCTTTCATCTCCAAACTTATTTTTTATTTCTTCCATTTCTTCCTTTATGATATTCATAACTCTATATTCATTTGCAAGAATATCACGAAGGTCGGCAATAAGGTCGTTAAGCTTCTGAAGCTCCTCCTCAATCTTTTGTCTCTCCATACCTGTAAGACGTCCGAGAGTCATTTCAACGATAGCCTGAGACTGCTCATCTGTAAGTCCAAATCGAGTGCAAAGTCTCTCCTTTGAATGAGGAATAGACTCTGATGTCTTCATAATTTCAACAACCTCATCAATGTTGTCGGTTGCTATAATATATCCCTCAAGGATATGAGCCCTCTTTTCAGCCTTGCGAAGATCAAAAGCACATCTTCTTGTGATAATCTGCTTCTGATGCTTTATATATATATCAATAATATCTGCAAGAGGAAGTATTTTCGGCTCTCCATCAACAAGTGCCAGCATATTTATTGCGCAGGTATCCTGAAGCTGAGTATATTTATAAAGCTGATTCATTATAACCTGAGGATTTGCATCACGGCGATATTCGATAACTATTCTCATACCGTCCTTGCCGGATTCATCTCTGATATCCGTGATTCCCTCAATTCTCTTATCCTTAACCAGCGGAACAATGCTCTTGCAAAGCTCGCTCTTATTTACCTGATAAGGAATTTCTGTGAATATAATTCGGTTCTTTTCAGCCTCAATCTCTCCCTTTGCGCGAACCATAACTCTACCCTTGCCGGTTCTATATGCATCAATTATTCCTCTTGTGCCATAGATGGTTGCAGCAGTTGGAAAATCGGGGCCCTTTATATACTGCATAAGCTCCTCAACCGTGCAATCAGGATGATCCATACGATATTCTGTTGCATCTATCACCTCACAGAGATTATGAGGAGGAATATATGTAGCCATACCTACAGCGATACCGATTGAACCGTTTACAAGCAGATTAGGAAACTTGCTTGGCAGAACTGTTGGCTCTTTTCTCTTGTTATCGAAGTTAGGAGCAAAATCAACAACATCCTTTTCGATATCCTTCATAAGATAGTCTGCAATTCGGCTCATTCTTGCCTCGGTATAACGGTATGCAGCAGGGCTGTCGCCGTCAACAGAGCCAAAGTTACCCTGACCATCCACCAGCTTATATCTCATTGAGAAATCCTGCGCAAAGCGAACCATTGTTCCGTAAACTGCCGCATCACCGTGAGGATGATAACGACCAAGCACGTTACCAACTGTAGTTGCCGACTTGCAGTATGGCTTATCATGGGTCAGATTATCCTCATACATTGCGTACATAATTCTTCTCTGACCGGGCTTCATACCATCTCTGGCATCCGGAAGAGCACGGCTGGTGATAACGCTCATTGAATATTCAATAAATGATTTTTTAACTTCCTTTTCGATGTCAATATCAACGATCTTTTGATCCTCAAAAAGTATGTCCTGTTCTGTATAATCGTTTTTCTTTGCCACTTTCTTTTTTGCCTTTCTTATTTTTTAAAGGTTTGTTTTTTTAGATACATTAAATATCCAAATTTTCCGCATATTTTGCATTTTCTTGGATAAATTCTCTTCTTGGCTCAACCTTGTCGCCCATAAGGATAGAGAACATATTATCGCAGGCAATAGCATCCTCAAGAGTTGCACGAAGAATAGTTCTTGTGTTTGGATCCATTGTTGTTTCCCAAAGCTGTTCAGGATTCATCTCACCAAGACCCTTATATCTCTGTGTATCTGCATTTCCGCCAAGCTCTAACATATATTGATCTCTCTCTTCATCGCTAAAGGCATATCTGACCTGCTTGCCCTTCCAAACCTTATAAAGAGGCGGCTGTGCAAAATAAATGTGTCCGTCTTCAATAAGCTGCTTCATATAGCGATAGAAGAATGTGAGAAGCAATATTCTTATGTGTGAGCCGTCAACATCCGCATCGGCCATAATAATTATCTTTCCATAGCGGAGCTTGTTTATATCAAAGTTTTCTCTGCCTATTCCGCATCCGAGAGCCTGAATGATAGGAGTTAGCGACTGATTTCCGTAAACGCTTGCCTCTCTGCTCTTTTCAACGTTTAGAACCTTTCCTCTGAGCGGCAAAATTGCTTGGAAACGGCTGTCTCTTCCTTGCTTCGCACTTCCTCCCGCAGAATCTCCCTCCACAAGATAAAGCTCGGTAAGCTCTGCCTTTCTCTCCTGACAATCTGCAAGCTTGCCCGGCATTGAGCCTCCCTCAAGAAATCCCTTTCTTCTGGTTTCCTCTCTTGCTCTTCTTGCAGCCTCTCTTGCTCTTGTTGCTTCAACAGCCTTCTCGATTATCATTTTTCCAACTGCCGGATTTTCCTCAAGAAATTCTGCAAGCTTTGCCGTAACCATGCTATAAACAAAGGGTCTCATTTCGCTGTTACCAAGCTTACCCTTTGTCTGTCCCTCAAACTGAGCATCCGTAAGCTTAACAGAGATTATTGCTGTAAGTCCTTCACGAACATCCTCGCCCGAAAGATTTTTTTCGCTGTCCTTAAGTATCTTCTTTGATCTTCCATAGTCATTGAGCACCTTTGTAAGAGCTGTTTTAAAGCCGATATCGTGAGTACCGCCTTCAATTGTATGGATATTATTTGCAAATGAGATAAGTGTCTCATAATATGATGTTGTATACTGAAGAGCAACCTCTGCAACGAAATTATCCTTTTCAGCCTTCATATAAATAACCTGCGGATGAATTGGATCGTCTGTTTTCTGAGAGTTAAGATACTCAACAAATGAAATTATACCGCCCTCATACATAAGGTTATCTTCTTTTATCGGGTCAACTCTTTCGTCACGAAGAACTATGTTAGTTCCGCCGTTCAGAAACGCCTGCTCACGAAGTCTGTTTAAAAGAATATCATAGTTAAATACCGTTGTCTCTGTGAATATCTCTGCATCAGGCTTAAAGCGAACATAAAGACCATGATCTTCTGTTTCACCCTCGCATTTGAATGCCCTTGTAACCTTTCCTCTTTCAAAACGCTCGGTATATCTCTTGCCGTCATAGCAATTATCAACCTCAACCCACTCGGAAAGAGCGTTTACGACAGATGCTCCAACTCCATGTAGACCTCCGGAAAATTTATATCCGTCTCCACCAAACTTACCGCCGGCGTGAAGAACAGTATATACCACCTCAAGAGTTGGAATACCCATTTTGGGGTGAATATTTGATGGAATACCTCTTCCGTTATCTCTGACAGAAACAGAATTATCCTTATGTATAGTCACCTCTATGCGAGAGCAGTGGCCGGCAAGAGCTTCATCTATAGAGTTATCAACTATCTCATAAACAAGATGGTGAAGTCCTCTCTCAGATGTTGAGCCAATATACATACCGGGGCGCTTTCTAACGGCTTCAAGACCTTCAAGCACCTGTATTTGGCTTTCGTCATAAACGCGATTTTCGTTGTTTTGCATTTGTTTTTCCTTTCGATTTTTCTATTTGTATATTGATATTTATTTTTTCTTATTCACAATAATTTTTAAGCCTGCCGACGAGAGCTGAAGAGGAAAGCTGTGAAAAACAAATTTTGAATTTTCCTCTGTCTGCAAATCCGCTTTCATAGTCAGAATAGATAATAAATGACTTCGGTATCTCATATGATGCAGCCTCAAGGAATCCCTCTTTTTCAGCTTCAATAAGATATTTTCTCGTTTCGGGAGATAGACTTGCATTGTCCGTGTCAAATATTCCTATTATATTTTTTTCTCTTATGTTTTTATTGTTTCCCACATGAAGATACATAGCCTTCTCCTATGAAAAATCATAATTTATTTATAATATCTTCCGCCCTCAACATTTATCTTGTTTGCATTTACAAAATCAACTTTTTCACAGGTGGTTATTATAACCTGCCTGTCATTTATATTTGAAAGCAAAAAGCTTCTTCTCTTTTCATCAAGCTCGCTCAGCACATCGTCAAGAAGTAAAACCGGCTTGTCTCCAGTTTCTTCAAAGCAAATGTCACCCTCAGATAGCTTCATTGAAAGAGCAAGTGATCTTTGCTGTCCCTGAGAAGCAAACATTCTTGCGCTCTTATCATTTATAAGAATTTCAATATCATCCTTGTGTGTTCCCCAAAGTGTTGATCCTGCCGCTATTTCACGGTCAATATTTTCTGTTAAAAGCTGATGATATCTTTTCTCAACCGCTTTTATATCAAGGTATTCATCTTCACCTTGCTTTGAGGAGCCAAGATATTTCATCTCAACTCTTTCCTTCATTTCCGACATTTCATTGAAATAAGCCGAAACAGCCGCCTCAACCTTTTTAACATATCTGCTTCTGAAGCCGCTTATAACAGCCGCCTCATGTGCAAGCTGCTCTGACCAGATAAAAATAGTTTCTTCAACATTTTTTCTGTTTTCCTCTGCACTTTTTATCAGCTTATTTCTCTGATCAAGAATTGCATGATAACGCTGGAGAGATTTCAAATATATAGGCCTAAACTGAGAAATTGCAACGTCAAGATAATTTCTGCGCATAGATGGCCCCTCTTTTATAAGAGAGAGATGCTCGGGACAAAAGAGAACTGCTCTGAAATTTCCTATCATTTCTGATATTTTCTCTATCTTAACGCCGTTTAGCTCTGCCTGTCTGCGCCTGCCCTTTTGCAGTCTCACCATAAGACTTTGCTCATCGCTTCTCGCCACATTTTTAAAGCCTAATTTCATAAGGGCTTGGCTTTCACCGAATTTTATAACATCTGCTTCCTTTGCTCCTCTAAAGCTCTTTCCGAGAGCAAAGGTATAAATTCCTTCAAGAAGGTTTGTTTTTCCCTCTGCGTTATTTCCAACAAGAATATTAACTCCGCTATCAAAAAATACCTCTGCCTCATCAATATTCCTGTAATTTTTAAGTTTTATATAATTGCAGATCATAAATTTTGCTTATCAGTCATTCATTCTGATAGGCTGGATCATATAAAGCTCCTCTGTTCCCTCTTTTTCATCAACCGGACAAACATTCATACCGGTCAGAGGTGAGGACATTGAAAGCATAACCTTTTCTGTATCTATCGAACGAAGAGAATCCATAAGATATCTGTTATTAAATGCGATGACGATATTCTCTCCCTCGTGATCTATCTTAACAACATCATGAGAGCTGCCGTTTATCGAAGCGGCAGTTATCTCTATATAATCCCCGTTTATATCAAGCTTAACATAAGAGCTGAGCCTGCCGGCAATCTTTTCATCTGTTATAAGAGCAGCTCTTTCAAGTGCAGAAATAATCTCATCCTTGTCCATAACAACATTTATTTTATGTGTTGTTATGATAAGTCTCTCATAGTCCACATATTCTCCCTCAATAAGTCTTGAAAAGAATACTATACCTCCTATCTCAAAAACGATATGCTTTCTCATAAGATAAATTCTTGTTATAGCCTCCTCGTCATCAGAAAGAAGCTTACCAAGCTCCGCAACGGTTTTGAAAGGAAGAATAAAGGAATAGCTTATATAAGAATCCTTTTCGTTTCCTCTTTTAATATCCAAAATTCTTTTGCAGGTCGCAAGCTTATGTCCATTGCAGGAAACTATTATTGCATGATCGTCCTCAACATGAACAAAACAGCCGTTAAGAACCTGTCTTTCACTGCTTGTTGCCATTGCATGGCCTATTTTTTGCAGCATTCTGCGAAGAACACTCTGCTCAATATAAAATCCCATTTCACTCTTAAGTGAAGGCACAGCGGGAAAATCCTCGCCGTCAAGGGCATTCATGCTGATGATTGCCTTTCCGTTTGTTATCGTTGCTCTGAATTTTTCATCAACTGTAAATGTTATATTATCTCCATCCATAACATAAAGAGCCTTATTAAACTTTTGAGCGTTAACAACAAAATAACCCTCTTCTATAACCTCTGTTTCAATTGTTGTTCTCATTCCTTTTTCAAGATCATAGGTTGTGAGAATAACTGTATTCGGGAGCTTTGCTTCGATTAGTATACCTTCCATTGCTGCAATGGTGGATCTGTTTCCAACTGTGGACATAAGGGGGGTTATGGCGTTTGCAAGCTTGCATCTGTCAAAAATAACTTTCATATATGTTACCTCCGTAATTTAAAAGCTGATTGCGCTCTGCGCTTTATAGAAAGAATAGATAGAATAGAATTTTTAGAAGTTGTATTATTATATCCTGTTGAAAATGTGGAAAACCGTTTTTATTATTTTAAATTCACTTTAAAAAGCCTGTTTGTAAGGATATTCTTTTTTTTTCGATATTTTTTGTATGTTGAAAAATTGTTTTTCTGCGTATGTAAATTTAACTTTTAAAATGTGGAAAACTCTTTTTGGAAAAAATATTATTTATTTTTGAATGCTGATGCTGATTTTTTTATGTTTTTAATTAATATAAAATCTGTGTAAATTGTGGATAAATAAAAATTTTTGTTAAAAACTATGTTTAAAAAGAGATAATTTACCAAATTTTATTTTGCATGTTG
>JAZUQN010000193.1:0-6493 GCA_045605745.1 Eubacteriales bacterium | reverse complement strand
TTTTCATAAAAACACCTCCGTGTAAAGTTATAAATCACCTTTTATTGGTATAAATAGTGAATTTATACTAATTATAACCATAAGCCACACTTTTGTCAAGGTACATTTTTAATTTATAATAGATAGTGCAATCATGCAAAGACTTCGGCGGCAGGAATTATTTTCAGCACCTCAACATCGATCTTGTCTCTTCCGTAGGCATCAAAAAATCTATCTCTGTATTTATCTGTGCCAAGATTATAAAAAAGTGTCCAAGCGCCCCAGAAAAGATCGATGTGCCTATCTCCCATACCACCGTTTCCAAGATCTATAAATCCGCTAAAATTCCAATCATCAAAGATGATATTCGGCAAACAGTAATCTCCGTGAATTAGCGTATCATTTTTTAAATACTTGGAATTTTCGGAAAAGATCTTCCAGCTGTCATCTGCATCTCTAAATTTTATCCCCGGAAAAATACTCGTATCAAAAATTCCATTTTTATATCCTTTTTCGGCATTTAAGATAAAACTTGCGGTTCTATCCGGTACGGGACATCCATTTCCATCGGTTTCGTGAAGGGTACGCAATGCAAGAGCAAAAGCATCGCAAAGTCTTTCAGGCTCGTCAAGATACATCCTCGCCGTTCCATCCTCCCCCTTTACTCGCTCTGTGAGAAGCCAGTCCCTCTCAAGAGAAATATACCTCACGATCCTTGATGTAAGTCCTTTTGAATAAAAAAATTCTCCCATCGCCGCTTCAAGTTCCATAGACCACTTCGGCGCAGATTTAAGAAAATATCCATTATCTCTATCAATATAATAAACTCTCGCCTCGGGAGAACAGCTGCTGTCAAACACCTCTGCGCCCGATATAAGCCAATGAAATTGCTCAGGCACTGTTTTTAAATCAATTTCTGTTTTTCTCCTTTTCATTATAGCCTCTCTGAATTGATGATTTTTAGAAGTAAAAAGACTGATCGTAAAAACCCTCTCTTGTCGTATAGACAAAAGAGGGTTTTACAATGTGCAGAGGATAAAGACAAATTTGAACTTATCAATTCTGTGATAATGTACATATCTCTGCTGTCTGTTGGTGCCGGTGGCGGGGGTCGAACCCGCACCCTGTCGCCAGGACCGGATTTTGAGTCCGGCACGTCTGCCAATTCCATCACACCGGCGTGCTTTTAATTATAACACTATTTTCAAAATAAGTCAATAGGAAAATCAAAGTTCACCTAAACTATTTAAAAATCATAAATTATAATAAAAAAGAAAGGTGGCATATGCAATGAATAATGACAAAATCGGACGACTGATACTGCGCGCCACAATAAACGGATGCGGCATCCCTCTTGATAATGTAAAAATTGAAATTGGGGATAACAGATTTATCACACCTCAAAATAACGATGGTTTTTCACTGCCTATCTCGCTATTTATATCTGATAAAAAAGGGGTCTGCAAAAGCTTCACTGTAAAAGCTTCAAAAAAAGGCTTTGAAAATACAATTTTAAAAAATTTACCCGTCACAAGCGGTTATACAAGCATCTGGAGTATACCAATGTCACCAAAGTCAAAAACAAAAAAATAAGAAAATAAAAGAAAATGCCCTGATATTTCATTATAATCGGTTACAATCGTCTGCAGTTGCTTGTCTTTGACTTTATTTGACTTTGACTTTCTTTGACTTTCGGGTTATACTTTGTACAGTAAAGGTCAAAGAAAGTCAAAGTCAAAAAAGGATGGTATAATCAAATGCTTGCAGACAGTATTGCAAAATTAATAGAAGAAATGCTTGACGAGAGCGGAGGTGCTCTTGAACTAAAAAGAAACGAAATGGCAAACAAGCTTGGATGCGTTCCGAGCCAGATAAGCTATGTAATAACCTCCCGCTTTACACCCGAGCGCGGATATATAATTGAAAGTCGCAGAGGCGGAGGCGGATGCATACGCATAGTTAAAAAGCAGATGCACAAAAGCGAATATTTGATGCACTTTTTCTATGCCATTGGAGATGCTATAGATGAAGGTGAAGCGGCAGCATATCTTAAGAATCTTCTTGGCAACTCAATTATAACAGAAAGAGAATATAAAATGATCTATGCTGCTCTTTCATCAGCAGCCCTGTCTTCACTTCCACCGATCGCAAGAGAAAATGTGAGGGCCGACATATTCAGACATATAATTCTCTCACTTATGGGATAAAATATATAAAGAAAGGATGATAATAAAATGTTATGTGAAAAATGCAAAAAAAATAATGCCACCTTTTTCTTTGAAGAAAATATCAACGGAAAAAAGCGCAGCTTTTCACTTTGCCAAAGCTGTGCTGAGGAGCTTCAAGGATCCGGAGAAATTCCCGAGGACAGCAATTTCTTTGATTCCTTTGGCTTTTCCTCTTCCCTCTCCTCTCTCCACGATAATCTTTTTGCCGGACTGTTTTCACCGGCAATCGGCTATAGTCAGTTAAGCCCCAAAAAGACCTGCTCCTCCTGCGGCTCAACTTTGGCAGATCTGCAAAAGCTTGGAAAGGTTGGCTGCGGAGAATGCTACAAGACTTTTTCCGAGGAGCTTGATGGCACTATTCGCTCGATACACGGAAATGCTAAGCATATAGGCAGAGCTCCGGCAAAATCCAAGGCAAAGCACGCAAAGGAAAACGAGCTAAAGACTCTAAAAAAAGAGCTGAAGAATGCTATTGCAAACGAAGAATTTGAGCAAGCAGCAATTTTGCGAGACAAAATTAAAAGCCTTGAGGGCAAGGAATGAGGTGACAACATGGCTTGGTATAATGAAATTGGCAATGAAATAGACACTGTTGTAAGCTCACGGGTTCGATTTGCAAGAAATATTGCCGGATATCCCTTTGCAAGCAAATTATCTGCAGAAGGGGCAAAAGAGATCATAGCCGCAGTTTCGGATGTTTTCTCATCGGGAGGCTTTAAAATCATTGATTTTTCCGAGATATCACAGCCCGAAGCAATGTCATATGTTGAAAAGCATTTTGTCAGTCCCGAATTTGCTGCAAAGAAATCTCCCCATGCTCTTTTGCTGAACGAAAACAGCGGAAGCGCCATTATGATATGCGAAGAGGATCATATCCGCCTGCAAAGCATTCTTCCCGGCCTTGCCCTTGACGAGGCTTATAAAATTGCTTGCAGCTACGACGATATGCTTGATCGCTCTCTTGATATCTCTTTTGATGAAAATCTGGGATATTTAACTCATTGTCCAACAAATCTTGGCACCGGAATGAGAGCCTCTGCCATGATGTTTCTTCCGGCTCTTAAAACAAGCGGAAGAATAGGTGCTCTTGCAGAGAGTCTTTCAAAAATCGGTCTAACAATGCGTGGAATGTATGGCGAAGGCTCTGAAGCAAAGGCTTGTTTATATCAAATTTCAAATCAGATAACTCTTGGAATAACAGAAGAAGATACGCTGAAAAAACTTAAAGATGTGATAGACAGCATAAGCCAAGAGGAAAGAAAGCTTCGTGCTACAATAAAGGACGAAGCACTTGAATTTATGCGTGATAGAGCTCTCCGCAGTGAAGGCATATTAAAATACGCCCATATGATGTCATCTGCAGAGTTTTTAGAACATTTTGCAAACATACGCCTTGGCATTTCCCTTGGAATAATCACCGACATCAGCTATGCAGTGCTTTTAAAGCTGTTTGTTGAAACACTGCCTGCAACGCTAACAACAGAAAGCAAAGGAAATCCCAAGACAGACAAAGAAAGAGACAGAGAAAGAGCAAAGCTGATAAAAAGCGCTCTTGGTAATTAATAAATAAGCTGAAAGAAGGTATTGATTTGAACCGTTTTACACAAAAAGCTCAAAGCACCCTTAACCGTTCGCTCAGTGCCGCACGGGAAATGGGACACACATATATAGGCTCAGAGCATTTACTCCTTGCTCTGACCCTGGAGACAGACAGCGCAGCTGCCAAGCTCCTCCAAAAATTCGGCGTCACAGAAGAAAATGTTGCAAATGCCATTGTTGAAATGACAGGCTCCGGCTCCCATAGCTATGTAACATCTGCAGACATGACTCCAAGAACAAAAAAAATAATCGAAAGCTCCGCATATGAATCTATGCGTCACGGCCAAGGATATATTGGAACAGAACACCTGCTCTTGGCACTTCTCGGCGAGGATGATTGCGTTGCTTTTAAAATACTACGAGATATGGGAGTATCCTGCGAGGACCTTAAGGCAAGCATTAATGAATTTCTTGGTGAGATAAACGGCAGATCTTCCGATCACCGAGATCACGGCAAAAGCGATAGTACAGGTACTCCAAGGGATACAAAAAAATCCGATATAAAGGGGGCTCCAAATCTATCAAACCACGGCAGAGATCTCACTGCGCAGGCAAGAGAAGGAAAGATTGATCCGATAATCGGCAGAGATAAGGAGACTGAGCGAGTAATTCAGATACTCTCACGAAGAACGAAAAACAATCCTTGTCTTATTGGCGAACCGGGAGTTGGTAAAACCGCAGTTGTTGAAGGCTTAGCACAGAAAATCGTTGACGGAAATGTTCCGGAAAATCTAAAAGGCAAAATTATTGTTGCCCTTGATATTCCCTCTATGATAGCAGGTGCAAAATATCGCGGTGAATTTGAAGAACGTCTAAAGGGCGTTATGAATGAGGTTGCAAAAAATCCAAACATCATCCTTTTTGTTGATGAAATACACACCATTATCGGAGCAGGCGCAGCCGAGGGTGCAGTTGATGCGGCAAACATTATCAAGCCCGCACTTGCAAGAGGGGAAATGCAGCTCGTTGGCGCAACAACCATATCGGAATATCGCAAGCATATTGAAAAGGATGCGGCTCTTGAAAGGCGCTTTCAATCTGTTATGGTAAGTGAGCCAACTTCCGAGGAATCTATTATGATCCTTAAAGGTCTGAGAGATAAATATGAGGCTCATCACGGACTTAAGATAAGCGATGAAGCAATTGAAGCTGCAGTTAATCTTTCCAAAAGATATATTCCGGATCGTTTTTTGCCGGACAAGGCAATAGATCTCGTTGATGAAGCAGCTTCACGAATAAGAATTTCTGCTTTCACATCTCCTCCTGATCTAAAGGACATTGAAGAAAAGCTTAAGGATCTTTCAAAGGACAAGGAAGAAGCAATCGGAGCACAGAATTTCGAACGGGCGGCAAAGCTCAGAGACGAAGAAAAAAATCTTCGTGACGAATATGAAAAAATGAAGTCCGAATGGGAAAAGACCAATAGCGGTGCTTCACACACCGTGCTTGAAAAAGATATTGCTGATGTTGTCACTCAGTGGACAGGTATTCCGGTAAGCCGTCTTATGGAAGAGGAAAGCGACAAGCTGATGAAGCTTGAATGCATTTTAAAAGAAAGGGTTATCGGACAGGATAGAGCCGTTGAAGCAATTTCAAAAGCGATAAGACGAGGAAGAATCGGTCTGAAAAATCCAAACCGTCCAATTGGCTCATTTATTTTCATAGGTCCCACCGGCGTTGGAAAAACAGAGCTGACAAAGGCCTTGGCTGATGTTATGTTTGGAGATCCAAATGCTATGATACGCCTTGATATGTCGGAATATATGGAAAAGCACAGTGTTTCAAAGCTAATCGGCTCTCCTCCCGGATATGTAGGCTTTGAAGAGGGCGGACAGCTTACGGAAAAGATAAGGCGTAAGCCATATTCTGTTGTACTTTTTGATGAAATAGAAAAAGCTCATCCTGATGTTTTCAATATTATGCTTCAGGTTCTTGAAGACGGCATTCTCACCGATTCTCAGGGACGAAAAGTAGATTTTAAAAACACAATTATTATTATGACATCGAATGCAGGAGCTTCAAGCCTGACAAATGCATCAAGAACACTCGGCTTTGTCAGCTCAGATGAAGACAAGGATGCCCAGAAAAAGCAGGACGAAACAATTATGAATGCCCTAAAATCCACATTCCGTCCCGAATTTCTCAACCGAGTTGATGATATAATAATATTCAACAAGCTTAGCCATGATAATATCTGTGCTATTGCAAGTCTTATGCTAAATGAGGTTTCGAGGCGAGTTTTGGACATGGGAATAAATCTCACTTTTGATGATTCTGTTAAAGAGCTTGTTGCAAAAGAAGGCTTTGACCCTATTTATGGGGCAAGACCTTTGCGCAGAGCCATTGTGAGAATGGTTGAGGACGCATTCTCAATCGAAATGCTTGAGGGTAGAATCAAAGCAGGAGATACATTGGTTGCAAAAGAAGGCGAAGGACGCATAATTTTTGAAAAATCGTAAATATATGAGGCTGATTTCAAGCAAATCAGCCTCTTGATTTTTAGATAAACAGGAGTTTATAGGTGAGTTGCAGTTTTACAAACAAGGGCACACTGCGAAGTTTTCACTATAGAGTAGTTAACCACAGGCGAAAGCAGTGTGCGGTTTTGTGCACCCTTATTGCGCCGGTCGTCTATGGCGCAATAAGGAGAGATAGCGTGAGAAACAGCGACATAAGAAAATGCAGGA
>JAZUQN010000192.1:0-2292 GCA_045605745.1 Eubacteriales bacterium | reverse complement strand
GCTTTTGAAAAAGCTTGACCAAAACTTTAACAGTTTCGCTATAACAACTCCCCGATAAATCAAAATTTATTACAAAAAAGCTGATACACGCTCGTGAAGTGAACCCCATTTAGTTCACTTCACGAGCGTGTATCGGCTTTTCATTTATATCATTTCTTCTTTTTAGCTATAATTGCGATAATAACAATGACGTTTGTTATAACAACTGCAATAATTAACGCTATGCCCCAAGCAGGAAAAACGCTGTCATCTTCCGGTTTTTCAATAGAATTTTCTCCACTTTCGGGTGCGTTATTAATTGCTGTATCTATCGAGGTTATATCTGCAGTTTCGCTTTCGGAGATTGGTGTACTTTCGGGCGCAGATGTTTCCTCGGTGTCCATCGTTTCAGCATAACGGTCGGTCAGTCTCTGCTCAAACAACCAAGCAAGCCAATCCGGCTCAGCTGCAGCCTTTTCCCAAATGTTATGGCCGTCTCCGTCATAACTTACAAAATTAATAACACGGCTGCCCTCGTCCTCGATGGCCCTAACCATTTCTGCAGTGCCCGAATAAGGCACTGATTTATCTGCAGTTCCATGGAATGTATAAATAGGAGTATTAACAAGCAGAGATGCTTTGCTGGGGTCTCCGCCGCCGCACATAGGTGCAGCTGCTGCAAAAACATCGTTGTGACGAATTATAAGGTCCCATGTTCCAAAGCCGCCCATAGATACGCCCATCGCATAAATTCTTGTTTTATCTATACTATATTTACCGGCAATACTTTCTGTGAGAGCCACTACTGCCCCAAGCTCATCTGATTCGGGGATTTGATCTACAGAATAATTGCCGTTTGCCCAAGGGGTATCCACCCACTGATTATCTGTATTACACTGGGGGGCTATAACTATAGACTGCTTCATAAGTCCATCATCACGGTCGAAAAGGGTTTGAACTGCATTTTTTAACTGTAGATCATTGTCTTTTCCTCTCTCGCCTGCACCGTGCAAAAAAACAACAAGAGGATATTCGGTTTCTTCATCATAATCTTCAGGAACGTATATGCGATAGGGCATAATGGTTCCTTCGTGCACAAATTCTTCAAAACCAAAATCACGGTTTACCTCTATTTCGTCTGTTGCATAAGTGATGGTAAGAGCAAATGCGAAAAGTATTACTGTTATTATGATAGCATATATTCTTTTCATAATTTCCACCTCCGTTTTTCCTGCATTATTCTAACACATTTTTTTGATTTTGTCAACCAACAGAAAGATCTGAGAATTCTCGGCACTCTTTTTTAAAGTGTAACCCCATCTTTAAAGATTGAGATCTCTTCGCAACCATTGATCTCATTTTTTGTAGGCTTGCCGCCTGCCACATCTGTAACAAGGCTTATAAGCTCATCTGTCAAATTATTTCCGCTGAGTGTTGGACTTGCGTCAAAATCTATCCAAGCGGATTTTTTGCTTGCCAAATTTCTGTTTGTAGCGATTTTTATTGTTGGAACTGCAGAACCAAGCGGTGTTCCTCTGCCTGTTGTAAACAGAATTATATGACACCCTGCCGCCATAAGATTTGTCACTGCAACTATATCATTTCCGGGGCCATCAAGAAGAGAGAGACCGGGCTTTTCAACCCTATCACCATATCCAAGGACATCAACAATGGGGGAAAGTCCGCCTTTTTGTATGCATCCGAGGGATTTTTCTTCAAGCGTGGTAATTCCTCCGTCCTTATTTCCGGGCGATGGATTTTCATAAACAGGCTGTCCGTGGGCAGTGAAATAATCTTTGAAATTATTTATCATGGAAACGGTTTTATGGAAGATTCCTTCGTCTACGCATCTGTTCATAAGAAGGTGCTCTGCGCCAAACATCTCGGGAACCTCTGTGAGAACGCAGGAGCCTCCATATGAAACCATTGCATCACAAAAACGACCTACAAGAGGATTGGCAGTGATGCCTGAAAGACCGTCACTGCCGCCGCATTTAAGACCCACTTTCAGCTTTGAAATGTGAATTCTTTTTCTTTTAAAGCTTGAGGCATATTCCTTTAGTTTTTCAATGATCTTCGCGCCTGCATCTATTTCATCGGAAACGTCCTGACAGTTGAGAAAACTTACTCGTTTTTCGTTCCATGTGCCAAGCACTTCCTTAAAGACAGAAATATTGTTATTTTCACAGCCAAGGCCGAGCACAAGAACTCCTCCCGCATTTGGATGGTTAACCATACCACGAAGAATTAGTTGAGTTATTTTGTGATCGCCCCCCAGCTGCGAACAGCCGAAGGGATGGGGAAATGCTTTTG
>JAZUQN010000191.1:0-6423 GCA_045605745.1 Eubacteriales bacterium | reverse complement strand
GTTTTATTTTTGCGGACACCACAATGAACGCCGCTTGCAGTAAATCCCTTTGCGGCACAAATGCCGCCTTCAATAATATTCATCATTAAAACTCCTTATATGTCAAGTCCCGTTTCATCAGGAACTCCCATAATTATGTTCATATTCTGTATTGCCGCACCCGAAGCACCCTTGCCGAGATTATCAAATTTTGAAACAAGCAATATTCTGTCATCATTTCCGCAAACGGTAATCTCCATACTATCCTTCATAGAAAATCCGTTTGAATACAATGATGTTGAATTATCGTTTTCAACATATTTTACAAGCCCATTTTTATAATAATCACGGTAAAAGCTCTTAATATCTTCGGCAGTGCCCTTTATCTGATCCTTGTGGAGAGGAACGGTCACCTGCATACCCGAATAAAAATCTGAAACAATAGGGCAAAAAACAGGAAGATTAATAAGTCCGCAAATCTTTGACATTTCCGGCAGATGCTTATGATTTTGTCCATTTGCATACATTGCCGGAGAAGAAAGTGAAATCTCTCTATCCTCATCCTCATATTGTGCGATCATTTTTTTGCCGCCACCGCTATATCCGGTTATAGAAAAGCAGCTTAACATTGCTTCAGGGGGAATAATTCCTGCCTCGGTAAGAGGTTCAACAAGTGAAACAAAGCCACTTGCGTGGCATCCCGGATTGGCAATTCGCTTTGAAGCGGCGATTCGCTCTCTTCGGCCACTCAGCTCAGCAAAGCCATATTCCCATCCGTCGGCTGTTCTATGTGCTGTCGAAGTATCAATTATAGCTGTATTTTTATTCACAACAAACGAAACGGCTTCGATTGCGGCAGAATCAGGCAAGCATAAAAAAGCAATATCTGCGCTATTGAGAGCCTCTCTTCGAGCATCGGGATTCTTTCTGAGTTCTTCGGAAAGCGCAATAAGCTGGATGTCTGAGCGTTTTGAAAGTCTCTCATAAATACGAAGACCGGTTGTTCCGGCACTGCCGTCAATAAAAACCTTTTGCATGAATTTTAATTCCTTTCAATGGATAAATATACAACCCGGTTGTAAATAAAAGTCACTATATATTATAATACATTTTTTTGAATTGTCAAGATTATTTTGTGAATATTTATGCATTTTGTTGAAACCATCTTATTTTAGTTTAAACAATTAGATTTTATTATTCAAAATTCCCATAGGGCAAAGAAGATTGTTAGACTGCAATAAACATAAAAAGGCCTATCACATAAACGTGATAGGCTTTTTTGGCTGGGGCACTAGGATTCGAACCTAGGTAATGACGGAGTCAGAGTCCGTTGCCTTACCGCTTGGCGATGCCCCATCGCAACGGATGATATTATAACAGATTTAAATCTGTTTGTCAATAGTTTTTTCAATATTTTTCTAAAATATTTTCAAACTTTTTTCTGACATCACATTATTGATCTTAAATTATCTTTTTTATTCATAAAACACTTTACAAAAATTGAAATGTGTGATAAAATATACCCATCCGCCCATAGCTCAGCCCGGATAGAGTACCAGATTCCGATTCTGTGGGTCGAGGGTTCAAATCCCCCTGGGCGGGCCATAATCACCGATTTGCTTTAAATCGGTGATTTTTGATACAGGAGAAAATATGATAGGATATTTTTACATTCTTATATCTACTCTTTTTAATGTTTCAAAAGGATTTTGCTCCAAAAAAATCAGCGGTTTTGTTATAACTCTCCGTGACAATCTTGAAATAAGCCTGTATAGAAATATTATTTGCTGCATTGCATCCGTTGCAACAGTCTTTATGATCGGCAATGTAAGCTTCGATCCATCACCGGCAGAGATAACGATTTGCGCAATATCCGGCACAACAATGGCAATTTTTATGTCTGCTTGGTTATTTGCGATAAAATCCGATTCATATATGCTTGTCAGCGCCTGTGCTTCTTCAAGCTTTATAGTACCGGCAATTTTGGGAATCTTCTTTCTTGACGAAAAACCGACCTTACATAAAGGGATTGCTTTTATTATCATTGTTGCCGCACTTTTCTTCTTGCTTAAATATAATACAAAGCTAAATGGAAAAACCAGCTTAAAATCTATCATTTTATTAGCCATAGTTCTTCTTTCACAAGGAATAAATCAATCGATGCAAAAGATGTATACATATTATTTTCCCGATAAGGACGTAAGCTATTATACACTTTATGCATCTGTCTTCACAGTTGTTTCCATTGTATCATTGCTCCCTTTTTCAAAAAAAGGCGAAAATTCCCGCAAATTTTCAATTGTTTTTTCGCCAAAGATCTTCTTTCAAGCTTCAATTATGGCCCTCGCCCTTTATGGTAGCTCTTATTTTCAAACTTTAGCATCAGGCCATGTTGATGCAATTATTCTATATCCTGTTTCAAGCGCCCTATCGCTCGGCGGTGCATCGGCGATGTCTGCCATTTTTTTCGGTGAAAAAATGAATCAAGACAGTATTATCGGCGTTGTACTCATATTTATAGCACTTTTGTTCGCTAAATAATTTTTAATTTTATAGATTTTAATAAAAGAAAAAGTTGACTTGTATATTTTTTTGTGATATAATAACCTTGAGGAGTTTTCCTCACAAGTTAAGTATGATAAGGAGGTCACTTCCATGAAAATTACAAAGCAGTCCATCATCGGTGATATTCTCGATGCTTGTCCTGATACAGCACAGTTCTTTTTTGAAATCGGTATGCATTGCCTCGGATGCCCTGCATCGAGAGGAGAAAGCGTTGAGGATGCCTGCAGAGTTCACGGCACAGACGCTGATGCACTTATTGAAAAGATCAACAAATATCTTGAATCTAAGTAAATAAAATGCAGTACCCCGCTTCAAGGCGGGGTATTGTTTTAAATATATAATCTTAGGAGTTCACAAAATGCAAAAGCTTGATAGCAGGCTCGGCACTGCTCTGAAATACTTAAGAAAAGGAAAGATTCTTGCTGATATAGGAACAGATCATGCATATCTGCCGATCTATGCAGTTTCAAACGGATATTCTTCCTTTGCAATTGCCTCTGACATAAATGAAGGTCCGGTTGAAAGAGCGAGAATCAATATATCTTCATACGGTGCATCCGATAAAATAACCGTTATCCGCACAGATGGGCTTAAAGGTATCGATGGCTTCCATCCGGATGACATTGCAATTTTCGGCATGGGAGGAGAACTGATAGCAAGCATTATAGATGCTTCTCCTTGGGTCAGGGACAAAGGGAAACGGCTTATTCTTCAGCCTATGACTTGTGCTGATTCACTTAGATTCTATCTTGCAAAAAACGGGTTTCGGATAATTGGAGAAACACTGTCCGAGGATTGCGGAAAGCTTTATGTCACCATATGCTGTGAGCCGGGATATGAGCCTTATTCCATCTCATATTCGGAGGCAATTCTCGGAAAATACAATATTGAAAATTCATCAGATTCTCCACTTTTTGCCGAGCTTCTTAGCCGTGCTGAAAATGCTTATATCGTAAGGCTTGAGGGGAAGAAGGCAGGATTAAAGGATCATGCTCTTGAAACCGAGGTTCTTCATCAACTCAGAGAAACAAGAAAGGAACTAAAATAAATGACGATTGCGGAATTATATAAATATCTTGATAATGCCATTCCGTCTTCCCTATCCTGCAGCTGGGATAATGACGGCCTTATGTGTTGCCCTGACCCTCAAAAAGAGGTTAAAAAGGTTCTTATCGCACTCGATATAACCGAAAGAGCTGTCGGCTATGCTGCCGAAAACAAATTTGATGCAATAATTTCACATCACCCAATGATATTCAAGAAAATAGGTTCTATCGAGCCGTCATTTGGATGCGGAAGAAAATCAATTGAGCTTATAAAAAATGGCATAACGGCTATTTCCTTTCACACAAGGCTTGATGCACTTGACGGCGGCGTCAATGATATCCTTTGCCAAAAGCTTGAACTTAAAAACTGTACCACCTTTGGTCCTGAGGGTGAGAAAATGGGCAGAATAGGAACGCTGGAAGAGCCTCTCTCTCCCGAAGATTTCTGCGATAAAATAAAATCTGCCCTCAATGCCCCAATCGTTCTGTGCAGCAGCTGCGGAAAAGCAGTCAGAAAGATTGCACTTCTCGGTGGAGACGGAAAGGACTTTGTTTCCTCGGCTATAGCAGAGGGAGCTGATACCTATTTAAGCGGAAGAATAGGATATAATATTGTGGCAGAAGCACCTGAAATGGGCATAAATCTTATTGAGGCAGGACATTTTTATACAGAGGCTCCGGTTTGCAGTTTTATTGAAAGCTTGGTTAAATCTGCCTCATCCGATATTGAAACAGAAATATTTAATTCAAATGAAATTAAGGTTATATAATGAAAGCTTGTAATTTAATAAAAGATAATATTGTAACCGTTCGAATAAACGAGATCAACAATCTTGGCAGTGGGGTTGGGAAGCTTGCCGAAAACGGAATGGTTATATTTGTAAACGGCGCCGTGACAGGCGAGCTTGTTCGAGCAAAGCTAATCAAGGTCAATAAAAGCTACTGTGTTGGCAAACTTGAGGAGATAATTGAATCATCACTTCATAGAGAGGACAATTTTTGCTCTGCACCGCTTTCCTGCGGAGGATGCGTTTACAGACATATAAATCGCAAGCATGAGCTGGAGCTAAAAAAAAGCTATGTTGAGCATTCATTTATCAAGGTTGGGCTTTCGGATGTGAAGATCAATGATGTTCTTTATTTAAAGAATAGAGACGGCTACAGAAACAAAGCTCAATATCCAATAGGACAAGGAAAAAACGGAATAATTGCGGGCTTCTATGCTGCCAAGACACACAAAATCATTCCCTGCACATCCTGTGCGCTTCAGCCTAATATTTTTTCGGATATACTTAATTCCTTCTGTGAATTTGCAACAGAAAAAAAGATAACCGCTTATGACGAGGAAAGCGGAAAAGGACTTTTGCGCCATTTATATCTGCGCAGAGGAGAAAATACCGGCGAAATAATGGTCACTGTTGTGATAAACGGAAGCACGCTTCCCTGCTTGGACGAATTTGTTACTTTTATGACGTACAGATATCCTGATGTAAAAAGCATTATGCTAAATGAAAACAAAAAAAGCACAAATGTCGTTCTCGGAGAAAAATACACCTGCATTTTCGGCAATCCCTATATAACCGATGTTTTGTGTGGCAAAAAATTTAAGATTTCCCCCGGTTCATTTTATCAGGTAAATCATAACTGCGCTGAGCTTCTTTACAGCACAGCGGCAGAAATAGCTGATTTTAAAGGAGATGAAACCGTCCTTGACCTTTACTGCGGAATCGGAACAATTGGACTTTCAATGGCTGATAAGGTTCGTGAGATAATAGGTATAGAGATAGTCCCTGAGGCCGTTCAGTGCGCAAAGGAAAATGCAAAATTAAACGGAATAAAAAACGCAGAGTTTTATTGCGGAGATGCTTCTTCAGCCGCTTTGCTTCTTGAGGAGGCCGCAAGGTCAAGAGGAGGGCTCAGACCCGATGCGGTTATAATAGATCCCCCAAGAAAAGGCAGTACACCTGAGCTTATTGAATACCTTTCCGATCTCAATATTCCAAAGGTCATATATATTTCCTGCGACCCGGACACACTTGCAAGAGACTGCGTGCTATTCAGAGAGCTGGGATACTCTATCGGTGCGGTAACACCTGTTGATATGTTCCCCGCCACCGGGCATGTCGAGTGCTGTGTGCTACTATGTCAAGAATAGAAAGGAAGGATTTAATATGGTGTATACAACATTAACAAAAAAAGCAATGAAAATTTCTTTCAAGGCGCATAAAAATCAAACGGATAAAAATGGTATGCCTTATATTTTTCATCCAATTCATCTTGCAGAACAAATGACAGATGAGAAAACCATCTGTGTGGCTCTTTTGCACGATGTTGTAGAAGATACAGATATTACCTTTGAGGAGTTGGAAAATGAGGGCTTTACAGAGGATATAATCGATGCACTTAAACTTATGACGCATGATGATTCCGTCCCTTATATGGATTATGTAAAAGAAATTAAAACAAACCGCATTGCAACAACAGTAAAAATAGCAGACTTAAAGCATAACAGTGATTTGACAAGGTTAGATATCGTTGATGAAAAGGCTATAAAGCGAGTAGAAAAGTACAAAAAAGCTATTGAATTACTTTTGGCATAGTGTCGCAGACTACACCCCACCCACGTGGAGAATGTAGTATTGCTATGTCTTGAATGAACGCTGCAAAAAAAACAACAAGAATATGCTTTATTTATCGCAAGCGTTTTCGCAACAGCAATAAACTATAGCAAAACACCGTCAAAACCTTTGTTTTGACGGTGTTACTTTTTGCAAACACTTAGATTATTTAAACAGTCCGAGTTTTGTCAGCAACCGGATTTTTCTTGCGCTTT
>JAZUQN010000190.1:0-5423 GCA_045605745.1 Eubacteriales bacterium | reverse complement strand
CGTTTATTCGTCAAAATCGTATGGCAAAAGAAATGCCGCTAAAGTTTTTTCGCCTCTGCGGATGCGACGAGGCGACAACGCCGGCTCCCACAAGCTTTTTCAAAAGCTTGAGCAAAACTTTAACAGTTTAGTCGCCGCATCTCCGGATAAATCAAAATTTGTAGATATATGCATAAAAAAGCTGAGTCACTTTTGCGACTCAGCTCCTTTTAGATATGGCTTATTGCACCATCGAAAGCGTCAGACTTCCGTTTGCACTCTCAAACACACTGCCGTATATATCGACGTAGTTTGAGCCGGGATAATATTCATCTCCCCCGTCTCCGCCCTCATAAAGCCAAATTATATTATTAAGAGAGCAATCATTTTCCATGTATTCGGAACACATTTTCCAAAGCTCTTTATAGTGTGTTTTCACACTCTCTGTATCGCCACCCTTTTCGCTGGGTGCACACCACCAATATTTTTCGCTTGCTATCTCGGGAAGAAGGCTGATAAACACAGTGACCCCCTCTTCCTTAAGAAACTGCACAAGCATACCGGTTTTACCAAGCTCACGGCAAAGGAGCGTGTGCCCGGGATTTCCCTCTGTCATTATATTCTGAAAATCCTTGTCACCAAGCCTTCCGCCCGTGGTGTTTTCGCTCAGTGGATTGCTCGGCCGCAGAAACAGTAATATACTTCCGCCAAGAGAAGCATATTCCGAAAGATTTTTTGCAAGGCTTCTCAGATTTTCTTCATCTGCAAAGCCCTTTGAAAAAATATCCCCGGCATTAAAGCGGATAAGGGCAGGTACGTCTCCCCTTTTATCATATTCATCTGCAAGAAACTCTGATAAAAAATCAGGGCTGTCGATAACGGGATTACCGCTGACTAAGATCTGATTTTTGTCGGTTGCACCTTTTTCCACAAGCACCAACAGCCCCTCTCTTGTTATCGGAGCTTTTTCGCAATCCGTCAGAGCTGCTATCTCATTAATCCTCTTGGAATCAGGCTTTTTATGCGCCTCTTTTTTTGCGGCATCATAAATGGATGTTGACACCATATCTGTATAAAGCGTATATTTTTCGCCGCTCTTTTTGTTTTCAACAACTATATATCCTCTGAAAAAAAGCTTTTCGGAGCATCTGTCGGAATATAAGGCCCCATTTTCATCATCAAAGCCTATAGCGCAAAGAGTGAATAGCTTTTTTCCCCCTCTTAGCTCAATGCCCCTTTCCTCTACTGCCATCTCGCCATAAAAGGGAATATCAAAGGTGTAGGACATACCGCGGCAAATTAAAGCGCCCGATGCCCCTCTGTTCTTTGATGCAACGGCACCGCATTCAAGGATGCTGTACAGCTCCTCTCCCATAGGTGTCCCAAGAGAAAATTGGACTCTCAGTCCAATTTTTTCACCCTCTCTGACCGTAAAACGGGAAAAACGGTATATTGGCCTAACATAAAGCGTTGTGGTATCGTTTATTGGGGTGTTAAGATCATAGGGTTCATTCCCCTCCGGATCGGTATAAAGCAGGCAGGCCATACCGTCAAAGGTCGTTTTTTCAAAGCACTGCCCGGCAATGACTTCAACATTTTCTATCAGCTTTTTGCTTCCTGCATATCTGACAGCAACAACCAACGGATATAGAAAATCTATCCCATTTTTATTTGCAAAGCTCTCTGCCTCTGAATTTGAAAATCCACGAATGGTTTTAAGCGAAATGCAGCCCTCAAAGGCTCTGTCGTGTATCGAGGCATCAAGCTCAAATATAACCTCCTCTAAGCGCTCACATCCAAGAAACGCCTTGCTGCCAATAGATTTTACAACCGCCGGCACTTTAAAGGCAGTAAGCGATTTGCAGTTTTTAAAGGTCTCCTGACCAATGCTCTCCGCCGCAAAATTTTCGGAAAACCTTATTTCCTTTAAAAGCCTGCAGCCGTCAAAGCAGAATGCACCAAAGGTGGTTATGTTTGAAAGGTCAAAAACTCCGCTTTGGGGCTCACTTTCTGCAAGATAGATAACCTCAAGCCTTTCACAATGCTCAAATACAGTGTTCCCGAGAAATGTGAGGGAATGTGGTATCTCAAGAGCTTCCATTGCACCAAAGCCGATAAATGAACCGCTTTCAATTCGGGTTATCTTCGCCTCTATCTTAACACTTACGATCCCTCCAAGATAGGATGCCCATTGGCTGTTTTTATATGTTTTATAGTTTATCTGCTTCCCCGAGCTATCGAGAATATTTATAGCCGTGCCGTCGCCCTTAATTATCATTTCATATTTTGGGGAAGCTTCGGTATGCTCCCCATGCTTTTTTATCTCCCAATAGAGCCTTTCGCCGGCAGTTCCAAAATCTAAAGCATCGGGGCTTTTGGCATAAGGCATTTCATCCGGAGAGGAGCCTCCGTATGGCAGATTTTTTTCTTTTACCTCTCCATAGACACTTGAATTGTTGTCCGCTATTATATAGGCACAAGCAGCACCGGTGAGAGCAGAACTGTCGATGGTTGGCTCTCCAAGTATTTCAACATAGCAAAGAGCCGTGCAATTCTTAAAGCAGCCCTCTGCAATGGCACTTATCCCCTTGGGAATTGTGATAGAGGTGAGACTGCGACACTCAGCAAAGCACTGCTTGCCGAGAAGCCCCTCTAAATTTTCAGATAAGCTGATGCTTTTCATCTGTCTACAGCCCGACAAAGCATAGTTACTGATTTTTGTTATGTTCTTTAAATTGAAGCCAGGATGCTCCTCTTCGCCCTCTAAAACGATGCGCGAAAGCACTCTGCAATCCTGAAAAGCGGCAGAGCCAATGGAAGTGAGACTCCGGGGAATATACACCTCATTTACATTGCTTAAAAATGCAAGACCGTATGAGCCGATCTCCTCTATTCCCTCGCAGACCTCAACCTTTACGATGTTTTCCCAATATGGGGAGAATACAGATTCGGCTCTGGTTTTATATGTGAGAGCATTTTCGGAAAGATCAAGACCCGAAAAAGAGCCTTTGCCCAAAATGCGCAAGGTATAAACGGGTGTCTCTTCGCTTCCGCTGTTAAGTATTTCATAAGTAACTTCTTCACCAAGGTTTCCATATGCAACCACTTCTTCTGCAAAAGAATTTAATGCAACAGCAGCCGAAAAAATCAGCATAAAAACAAGAAAAACAAATATGGCTCTAAATCTTTTCATATATACTCCAAGGTTCAATTTTTAAAGTTGGAAAGCTTTATGTCTATACTAATTATAAATATAAACACCAAGCCTGTCAATTGCGGTTTGAATTTTTTGCAGTTTTCTACAATATTATGATCCTTTATTTGTTTAATTTGCTTCTTTTATAAATAAAATACATATAAATCCCTTGACATCTTGACACTTTAGGTGTAAAATATAATAAGGCGTAATGGTTTTAAATTTGCGCCTGTAAATTGAATTAAAAAAATAAAATTAAGGAGGTGCATTATGGACGAATTTTTGATCCCAATAATCTGTGCGGTTGTTTTTCTTGCGCTGGGTCTTGTTTTGGGATCTATTCTGCGTAAAAAGATTGCCGAAGGCAAGATAGGCTCCGCTGAAAATGAAGCAAAGCGTATTCTTGAAAACAGCAAAAAAGAAGCGGATGAGATCAGAAAACAGGCTGAATCTCGCAAAAAAGAAGCTCTTATTGAGGCAAAAGAAGAGATACTTCAAAGCCGAAACGAAGCAGAACGCGAGATCAAGGAAAGACGCAAGGAAGTGTCTAATACTGAGCGCAGACTGACTCAAAAAGAGGATAATCTGGATAAGAAAACAGAAGCTCTTGAGAGAAAGAATGAACAGCTCGATAAAAAGATCAAAGAAAACGAAGCCGAAAGGGAAAAGATCAATGAACTCTTCAGCATTCAGCTAAAGCGACTTGAAGAGGTTTCGGGCTACACGGCAGAGCAGGCAAAGGCCGAGCTTATTGAGCGCGTTGAAGCCGAGATCAAGGATGAGCTTGCAAAGAAGATGATCGAGCTTGAAGAGCAATTTAAGGAAGAATCGGATGCTAAGGCAAGAAACATTCTTTCACTTGCTATTCAAAGATATGCTGCTGATCATGTTGCCGAGGCTACCATTTCCGTTGTGGCTCTGCCCAATGAAGAAATGAAGGGAAGAATTATCGGTAGAGAGGGCAGAAATATTCAGAAGCTTGAAACGCTTACAGGCGTTGAGCTCATTATCGATGATACCCCGGAGGCTATCACACTTTCGGGCTTTGATCCTGTTAGACGAGAAATTGCAAGACAGGCCCTTGAAAAGCTAATTTCCGACGGAAGAATCCATCCTGCAAGAATTGAGGAAACCGTTGAGAAAGCGAGAAAAGAGGTTGAGGCCTCTGTTAAGCAGGCGGGCGAAAGAGCAGTGTTCGATGTTGGAGTTCACGGCATCAATCCCGAGCTTATCAGGCTTCTTGGCAGACTTCGCTACAGAACAAGTTACGGTCAAAACGTTCTTCAGCATTCTATTGAAGTTGCATTTATCTCCGGCATCATAGCAGACGAGCTTGGCGTTGACAGCACTCTTGCAAGACGCGCAGGACTTCTCCATGATATCGGAAAGGCGTTCCCACACGACGTTGAAGGCTCTCATGTTCAGATCGGCGTTGAGGCGGCACGCAAGTATAAGGAAAGCAAGGATGTAATCCATGCTATCGAGGCGCATCATAATGATGTTGAGCCACAGTCCATCGTTGCTATCATCGTTCAGGCAGCAGATGCTATTTCTGCGGCAAGACCCGGTGCACGCCGCGAGGATCTTGAAAATTATATCAAGCGTCTCCAAAAGCTCGAGGAGATCGCAACAAGCTTTGACGGAATTGATAAGGCATTTGCTATTCAGGCAGGACGCGAAATCCGCGTTATGGTTAAGCCTGAGGAGGTAAATGACGAAGGAATGAAGATAATCGCACACGATATCGCCGTCAAGATCAAAAATGAGGTCAAATATCCCGGACAGATCAAGATAAATCTGATAAGGGAAAGCAGAGCAGTTGACTACGCAAAATAACCTCTGTTTGACCCGGCTCATAAGTTACCGAAAGGTATCACATATATTTACATAAAACCACAAAGGTAAATAAAGAAAGCGGTTTCCACTGCCGCTGTGTATTATATAATATGAGTTATAAGAGGCTGATTCAGAAAAATCAGCCTCTTTTGTTTTTCAAACAGGAGTTTATGGGGGAGTGTGGTGACAAAACTGTTAAAGTTTTGGTCAAGCTTTTTCAAAAGCTTGTGGGAGCCGGCAACATTGCCGGTCGCCTTCGCAAAGGCGAAACGCCCCGAGCGGCGCTTTCTTTTTGCCGAAGGATTTTGATAAATGAACGGACATATTTTCTGTGAAAATATGTCAAACGATGCAATGAGAAATTCACCAAACCAATAAACTTCACGCATCGTGATTTTTCTTTGCGCCTGTT
>JAZUQN010000189.1:0-4706 GCA_045605745.1 Eubacteriales bacterium | reverse complement strand
CCTCATAACGATTTGTCTGAGACATATTCTTAACTCCCTCGGGTAAAGGCGGGTTAACGATAATTTCCGCATTTTTATCAAGCTTAGTCTCATCTATTTCAATTATCGGTATCTGAGAGATCTTGGCAAGAACCATCGGATCGCCGCGAAGCGTAATTTCTGCTGGATTAAGAGTCACTTTAACATTTTTGTCTTTAATATATCCGTATTTAAAGGAGTATGTCAGCGGAACAGTTTTTTCCGCAAAGACATCAACCTTAACAACAACAGATGAAACATCAGTTGAAATATAATTTGAAGTTATTTCAGAACCGTTTGCATCAACGAGAATTATTGGCGAGCTTGCAGTTGTTCCGGTAACAAGCTCTCCAAGCTCGGGAGTTACCCTTGCCTCCTTAATATTTTCAACTATACTTTTAGGTCCACTGACCTTAACGCTTTCTGTGCTTGCCGAATACATCATATCATACCCCTGCGAAATTGAATAAGTGGGTATAACATTAACCGGAACATCCATCTCGGTTTTTTCATCAATAAAAACCTTAACACTGCTTGGGGAAGCCGTTGCATTCAGCTTACCGACCCCTTCGACAGAAACAGATAATCTGATATTGCCTGCCGCCGAAACCTCACTGACATCAACATATGCAACGACATCATCCTCGGTGAGCTTGTCAACCTTATTCTTGGCACCCTCAACTGTTATACTAACGCTGCTGTCAAACATTTCAAAAACAGCAAGATCGTTTTTTGAAAGAGCAGACTCGCCCTCAAAAACCACATTAACATTATCAAATTTTCTAACCGATGTAACAGCACTGCTTTCCGTTACATTTGCCCAAACAAAGAATGCGCACAAAAAGCATCCAAGATAGATAAGAGCAGATGTAAGTCTAAGAGACATCTTTCCGATATGAACAGTCTTTTTCTCAAGGCGATTTTTTGCTGCGTCAACAGTTTCTCGCAGCTTATTTTCATTAAACTTCATACTCCCCTCCTCATTTGTGCACCATATTTGAAATCTTATTAGGATTTTTTGTTTTTTTCTGTGTTTCTTTTTCTGCAGAAATGATAACAAGCTCTTTTCTTAGAACCTTTCTAAGCTCTTCTGGACTTATGTTCTGATATAGACTACCATCAATTGCATAAGAGAGCTGGCCGGTTTCCTCAGAAACAACAACGGCAATGCAATCATTTCCGTTTTCCGTTGCGCCAACGCAAGCCTTGTGACGAGAACCAAGCTCAAGCGCAAGCTCGGGATTGTTAGATATTTCGTCAAACAGAACTCTCGCTTTTGAAAGTCTGAAATCACGAATAACAACAGCTCCGTCATGAAGAGGTGAATTTTTGAAAAAAATATTTTCAATAAGCTCACTTGAAACATCGCTATTAAGATTCACGGACTTCAATTCATCATAGGCATTAAGCTCTTTTTCACGCTGAAAGATAAGTAAAGCCCCCACATTGTGCTTGGACATACTGCGCAAAGCTCTGCAGATGGCATCAATAACATTCATCTGATCGTTTTCGCCCATAAGTATTTTTTTAACGCGAAAACGATTGCTTGCATAGCCAACATTTTCGAGCAAGGTTCTTATTTCGGGTTGGAAAATAACCACAACAGCTATAAGACCGAATTGCATAACCGTTTCAAGAACATAAAATGTTGCCCTTAGGTTAAGCAAATATGAAACCATTACAAGTGCGAGCACTGCAAAAATTCCCAAAAGCAGTCGCCCAGACCTTTTTCTCATTATCCCCATAAGGAATTTTACGCAAATATAGAACAGCACCGAAAGCACAAAAATATCAAGAGCACTCAGAAAAATTCTGAGAATATCAGACTTTGAACTAAGTTCTGAAATCCAATATGACATATTATCTCTAAAGTTTTGCATAAAAAACACCTCCAAAATAAGGATAGAATACGCAATTATAAATATATAATATATATTATAACACATATTACACTATTTTTCAAATAAATATGAAAATTTTTTTTGTTTTTTTATTTTGTTTTCCAATTTGAAGTAATAAATACCAAATTAGCGAAAATATTTAAATTCACTATATCCTTTCTTCGCGGCTGTGCTTTGCAGAACAGTAATAAAGCCTTGTTCTGCACACATTGTATCATAAAAAGCAGGGCAAAAAATGACATCTTAAGAACGAAAAAAGACCACGGAATTAATCCGTGGTCTTTTACTTAATCTGCATCTTCCAGAGCGGCCTTCATAATATCTTTATATCCTTTTGTGTGCGAGCTTACAGCATTTTGAACATATGAACAGGCTTTCGCCCTTTTGCTCCAAGCTCTACATATGGCGCATACTCAACATTAGTTCTATATATGCCGCCTTACCTTCAACTGCATGGGAAATGCTGTTTCCGAGCCGTCCTGTGTCAACAGGGGTGTACTCTTTTAATAGCATTCAGCAGTAAGCCCAATAGCTTCGAGTGCATTGTTTATGGGTTTTTCAAACGCAAAAAGCACCTCATCGGTGTTGTCTTTGTATGTTTAACCCATTTCTTCACCTTTTCTGCTTGTTTTTTTTAACCCCTTAACCATCGCACGCATAGAACAATGGCAGTTATAGACATTTGCACCGGATGCCGATGAATCTCCGGGAAACATTATATCTCTCAGTTCGCTTTTAAACGGCTTATCTACAGCGGCAAGCTGTCCCTCAAGCAATATGTGTGCGCAGCGTATCCACCATAAATATTTGCAGCCTTCACCGTTTTTTCAAAGCTTAACCATAATTTTTATAGATCCCTATAAATAAGATTTATTTTTAATTAAAAAAGTGCTGACTCACAAAAGTGAGCCAGCACCGAAAATTAAATTTTGATATTTAAGCCACAAGGCTCTCTCTAAACTTGAGAATATCAATCCAACAAATATTGGTGGAAAGATCTCTTCCCGAAGCAATCATATTTTCGCAAAGAGTTTCAAGAGACATGCTATTATAGCTCTTGCCATCTGAATCCACGTTGCTTCCCGTACTATCAAGCAGATCAGCATAAACGATATACTTATGACCTTCAATATCTTGAAGGATAACATAACCGCGTGCTGTCGCCTCCTTATTATAGTTAGAAGCTGAGAATTTCTTGATCGTATACGCAAATTCAACAGAAGCATCGCTCTTTTTAAGATAATTGCCAATGATATCTCCGTTTTTGTATACAGTTACGAGCTGTGCATAATCATGAGTGTCGGTTTCACCATTCTCGTTAATCCACGCAATAAGCTCAGCAGAATTTGCTTCAAGCTTTTCTGTCGATGCAAGCATACTTCCAAACTCAACAAGCTCAAGTCCGTCATTCTTAAGCTTGTTAGCGTTTGTCAGGCTTGCCTCATACATAGAACGAAGTCCATTATAGCCGCTTTCTTTAATTTGAAATCCGCCGAATGTAAGAATTCCATTATTGTCAATAGGAACAAACTTAAGTCCTCTTGCTTCAGCAAATGCCTCGGCTGTTGAGCCCTTATAACCGATAATGGTTGAAAGGTTTGTACTGTCATCAAAAATACTCTCAGTAAATACGAAATCGGGATTTTCGATCAAAACCGAAGTCAGTGCTGTCGTAGCTGTATTAAAAGGATCGCCGGCTGCCCCTGTCACACCTTTAGGTATTCTGATATAGTTGAGATTGGTGCATTTCCAGAACATATTATTGCCCCAAGCGCCGGTCAAGTTGTCCGAAAGAAGAATCTGCTTAGCATTACAGCCTGCCAAAGCCATGCTACCGATAGTTGTGACATTGCTGAGATCCACAACTTTCTCCACCATATCATTTCCGGTTAGATAAAGAGTTGTAAGACCTGACTGATTGAAGCAGCTTGGCGTAAACTCAGCAACAGAAGTCGGAAGCTCAACGGTTTTGAGATTTTGGTGAACAGCAAACGACGAATCAATCTTCGTAAAGTTTGGACTTACATAGACAGCCTTAGTGATAAGTTCTTTATAATCATTCCAAACTCTGTTAGAACCATTTGAACCGTTTTTGGCCTCAACCGCACTGTTATAATCAGTATATCCCATGTTGAAATATGCCGCAGAGCCGGTGCAGAAGGCTGTGTAATTAGAGTCATCAACCTTGCCTAGAATTACAATAGAATCGCCATTTTGATAATAAGAAACAACTTCTGTGAAAGCCGAGCTATCAATAAACTGAATACCAAGTGAAGCTGCCATGCTCTCTCCGGATGTTCCCTTATCGGCAATCACGGTTGCATTTGCAGAAATGCTTGTGAAAGCATTGGCATCGCAGGTAAAGCTATCGGCCTCGCAAACAATGTAAACAAGATTTTCAGCTCTTCTGAAGGCATCTGCTGCAATCGATGTCACACTTGCAGGAACAACAACAGCTTCAAGATTGGTTACACTCTTATTCTGAGTACCGAAGCAATATTTTGGAACTGTAGTAGTTCCCTCTCCGATAATAATTTTTGTAAACCGCTGGTCAACAAAAGTATAGCCTTCAAGCGCAGTAACATTAGAAAGGTCACAAACGCCCTTCACGGGAGTTGTACCCGATGTGTAGAGAGTATCGATATACTTAACTCCGTTGAAAACTGATGGTTGTTCAATTGAAGTGATATTCGGATGCAGCTCAACCTCAACCGAATTGACATCAGAACCAAAGTTTTGGAATGCGTATCCCCAGAATTTTGTGATATTGGGGGTATTAAACTTTAT
>JAZUQN010000188.1:0-3222 GCA_045605745.1 Eubacteriales bacterium | reverse complement strand
GCAAGCTCGCTGCGAGTTTGCCTCGGCGGCTAAACACCGTCGTTTGCAAGCAAACCGTCAAGACTCGCCGCAAAAGACACTTAGAGGGAAACTACTTTTCCCTCTAAGGACTCCTTTCCTTATGTAGCCAACGCTCCTTAGAGAATGCAATGCTGCATTTTCTAACGGAGCTGTGCATCACTCTGCTCCTCCTTTTTGCGCCAAAAAGCACCGGCGCAAAAAGGGTGTGATAAACCGCACACTGCTTTCGTCTGTGATAGACGATTGACCATAAAAACTTCGCAGTGTGCTCTCCTTAGTCTTACCCACAAACCAAAATTCTCAAAATCGGACTCTCGGTCTAAATTTTTATTGTCTGGAAAAACTCTTTAATTTAGCTTTTAAAGCTCGCCACTCCGGCATTCTTTTCTCCAGCTCTGAATAAAATCTTTCAGAATGATTTGGTACAAGAATATGACAATATTCATGCATTGCCACATACCTAAGGCACTCGGTCGGATATTCACAAAGCCTGATATTAAGCCTTATTATATTTCTCCTTGGCATATAATATCCCCATCTGCTCTCACCTCGGCAAAGCTCTATCTTCGGTGAGGAATAATCCCCTTCAAAAAACAGCGGCTCGATCAAGCGGCAGACTTTCTCTGCCTCTTTTAAAAATCTTTCTTCAATGTCCTTGTCATATCGCCACCTCGGCTCTTCTCTTGTGCCTCTCTTTTCGAGGATACTTTCTACCGCTTTTGCTATTTTTTCTCCGTGAGCTTCAACAAATCTGCGAATAACAAAAATCGGTACTGTGAAGGGCGAAGACACACTAACCTTTCCGTGTGAATCCACCCTCAAATTGATGTTCTTCACCTTTTTTCTCTTCAAGGTGTAAGAAAAGCCAAATGCCTCGCATTCAAAGCTTTTTTCTGTAGCCATATTAAAATGAATTTATGGGCAGCTCCTCATTGTCTGTACCCTTTTCCACAGATTTGATCTGAACATAAAAGCTGCGGTCAGGTGCAACATTGACAAGCACTCTGTCCCCTGTCTTCTTTCCCATAAGCGCTTTGCCCAGCGGAGATTCGCCACTAATATAACCTTTTGTCACATCCTGGCGAAGGGTGGTCACTATTTGAATCTTCTTAGTGACGCCGTTCATTTCATAAAAAAGCTCAACAAAATCAAAAAGCCCAATTGCATCGGTGCTTTCGTCAAGCTCAACTATAACGGCAGTTTCTATCATGTTTTTAAGATATCTTATGCGGCTCTCGTTGCGGTTTTTTTCTCTCTTTGCTTCCTTATATTCCGCATTTTCGCTAAGGTCACCATATTCTCTGGTTCTCTTGACCTCCTCAAGCAGCTTTGGGCGCAGCTCTCCTGCACGATATTCAATCTCCTCTTTCATTTTTTGAATATCAACCTTCGTAAGCTTATCGTGCATAATTATTCTCCTTTATGTCTTGAATTTGGTTTTTTTATATGGTAAAATATGATTATAAAAATATTCGTCAGAGGTTAAAAATGTTATTGCCAAAAGAATTTGAAGATAGAATGAAAGAGCTTCTCGGGAAACACTATAATGCCTTTTCTGCTGCCATGGATACTCCAGCCGTCCGCGCCCTTAGAGTAAACACTCTTAAATGTAGCACAGATCATTTTGAAGAGATTTGTGATTTTCAATGCAAAAAATTATCTTTTTGTGATGAAGGCTATATTTTCACCCATGACCATATAGGTAGCCACCCTCTTCACCATGCAGGGGCGATATATGTTCAGGAGCCTGCGGCAATGGCAGTGATCGAATGTCTCCATATAGAACCGGGAATGAAGATTCTCGATGCCTGTGCTTCTCCCGGTGGAAAATCAACCCAAGTGGCGGCAAAGCTACGCGGAAATGGTGTTATTGTTTCAAACGAAATAGATAGCGGCAGATGTCAGGTGCTGGCTCAAAATATCGAGCGCATGGGCGTGAGAAATGCGGTGATCACAAACACCGACAGCCGTGAGCTTGGAGAAACATATCAGGATTTTTTTGATCTTGTTATCGTGGATGCCCCCTGCTCAGGAGAGGGAATGATGCGAAAAAATCCTTTGGCTGTCAGCAAATGGAGTATGCAAAATATAGAGCTTTGTGCAAAGAGGCAAAAGGAAATTCTCGAAAATCTTGCAGGCTGCATAACGGGCGGCGGCTATCTCATATATTCAAGCTGCACCTTTGCACCCGAGGAAAACGAGCTTCAGATCGCCGACTTTCTCTCTGCTCACCCGGATTTCCATCTAATACCGATGAATGAAAGGGTGAATGAGGTAACGGCAGACGGAATTTGCGAATATAAGGGACGGTTTCTCGGCGAGGAAATGAAGCTTTGCAGGCGCTTCTACCCCCATGTTTCTCTTGGCGAAGGACAGTTTATGGCTCTTCTCCGCCGAGACGAGAACACATACGGAGCTCCAACAAAAAAAGCAAACGAGAAAAAAAGCAAAAAAGATAAATCCGATAGTAAAGCTCCAAAGCTAACCGAAAACGAAGAGAAAATAATATCTTCATTTCTCTCCGGCACATTAAACCCCGAGGGGCTTATGTTAGTGTCTCAAAGCAAAACCCTTATCGGTGCAGACGGAATGGTTTATATTTCTCCCGACATTCCTATGCCAAAGGGTGCAGGCTCTTTAAAGCAGCCCGGCGTCCCCATCGGTATCATACAAAAGGGAAGAATAATTCCCCACCATAATTTTTTCACTGCTTATGGCAGCCTTTTCCGCCGCCAAATCCTTCTTGAAGGCGGCGATAAGCGAATAGAAAAATATCTTCACGGAGAGAGCATAAGCACAGATTGTGAAAACGGTTTTGCGGCTGTTTTTGCTTTTGGTTCTGCCCTTGGCGGCTCAAAGGTGACCGGCGGAGAAGCCAAAAACTATTATCCAAGGGGCCTCCGAATTTAATTCTTACCCTGAAAATTTTTTCTGTATTCGCTTGGAGACATCCCTGTTTTTTCATGAAAACAACGGGAAAAATAAAGAGGATTGTCTATTCCGATAGAAAACGATATTTCAGAAATCGAAAGCTTTTCATTTTCAAAACGCAAAAATTGCTTTGCTTTCTCTATCCTATAGGAAATGAGATAGTCCTTTGGCGTAATTCCGTATTCCTTTTTGAAAATGGTGCAAATATAGTTCTTTGAAAGATAAAAAATATTGCAAAGATCCTGTATTTTTATATCGGTGTTGTAGTTT
>JAZUQN010000187.1:0-4848 GCA_045605745.1 Eubacteriales bacterium | reverse complement strand
CAGATAAGAGGCCAGTCCTCCAGCCGAAATGTGCAGAAGAACTATAAGATCAGTATTAAAGATAATAAAGGTGATTGGCGAGGACAGAAGACGATAGCTCTCAACAAGCATCAGGGTGACGGTCTTCGTTTCAGAAATAAGCTCGGTTTTGATCTTCTTTCCGGAATTGACGAGCTTTTGAGCCTCAGAACAACCTTCGTCCGTCTTTATGTTAAGGATACGACCGCAGGCGCTGATGCAAAATTTGAGGATTACGGAATATATACTCAGGTGGAGCAGCTTAATAAAACCGCTCTTGAGCGTCACGGCCTTGATAAGAGAGGACACCTTTATAAAATCAATTTCTGTGAGTTTTACAGATATGAGGACACTATCGTTTTAAAGGAAGACCCAAGATACGATATTGCGAAATTTGAGGAAATACTCGAGATCAAGGGTGATGACGACCATACCAAGCTGATTCACCTGCTTGAGAGAATAAATGACTATTCAATTCCCATCGAAACAATACTTCGTGAGGATTTTGATATAGAAAATATTACTTATTGGATGGCTTATCAGCTTCTTACGGGAAATGTTGATACCCAGAGCCGAAACTTCTATCTATACAGTGCCAAGAACGACGACAGATGGTATATTCTTTCATGGGACCTTGACGGCTCGTTCAAGCGCATGGAATATGAGCTTCTCGGAAGAAATGACTATGCTGAATGGGAAGCTGGAGTAAGTAACTATTGGGGAAATGTGCTATTTAAGAGATGTCTTAAATCAGAGTACTATCGAGAGGAGCTTTCAAAAGCCGTTGATGACCTTTTTGCTCGTCTTTGCGACGGACGGGTTGAGGAGTATGCAAGCTCCTATGCAAGTCTCCTTAAGCCTCTTATATATATCGGCAGAGATGCCCTTTATATGCCCGTTACACAGGCACAGTATGATATTATTGCAACAACTCTTGTTGAAGAAATAAAGTCAAACTATCAAAGATTTAAGGACTCATTTGAAAAGCCTATGCCTTTCTTTATAGGAGTGCCTCAGAAAAACGATTCAAACATCAGTCTTATCTGGGAGGCATCCTATACCTTCGATGCAGAGGCGATATCATATAGCTTTGAGCTTGCAACGGACTATACATTTGAAAATCCGATTTTGAAAATCGAGGATCTTAAGATCCCCGCCGTCGAATTTGAACATTTACCAGAGGGACAGTATTTTATCAGAGTAATGGCGAATGATGCGGGCGGACAAACTCAAACAGCCTTCGATTCATATATGACATCCGGTGGTAAGATATACGGTACAAAATGCTTCTATGTGGATGCAAACGGGCAGATCGTGGAGGATGTTTATGTCGAAGATTGAGCGCTATCGCCACGAATGGAAATATCTTATTGACAACGCACAAAAACAGCTTATATGTCAAAGACTTTCTCCCTTTCTTGAGCTTGATAAGCATGCCAAATCCGGCGGATATATGATTCGAAGTCTCTATTTTGACGATTATTTCAATACCGCCTATGAGGAAAAGGATGCGGGTGTTCTTGAAAGAAAAAAATACCGTATAAGAATCTATAATTGCTCTGACAGCAGCATCAAGCTTGAGAGAAAGAAGAAATTCGGAGCATATATTTTCAAGGAGTCTGCAAAGCTCACAAGGGAAGAGGTATATAAGATCCTTGATGGGGATTATGAATTTTTGCTGCATAGCCCGTATCCCCTTTGCCGTGAATTTTATGTTGAGTGCGTCAGCAATGTAATGCGCCCACGCACTATCGTTGACTATGACCGTGAGCCATGGATCCTTGATGAGGGAACAGTCCGTATCACATTTGATATGGATGTACGGGCTGCTATCGGAAGCTATGATATTTTTGATGACACGCTGCCTGCACTTCCTGTGCTTGAGCCGGGAAAATGCGTTATGGAGGTAAAATATACGGAATTTTTGCCTCGGGTTGTTCGTGATGTTTTGCCTGACAGGGCATCAGAGTTTACAGCGGTGTCGAAATATGTACTTTGCTATGAAAAAACCGAATATATGAATAGCTTTAAATATTGGTATGAGAATTAATCTGGAGGAAAACAATGAGTGTACAGGATTTTATCAAAAAATCAATTCTTGAGTCGGGAGCTTTTGACGGTGTGAGCCTTACAAGTGCCGCACTCGGACTTCTCACAGCTCTTATTATGGGCGCTGTTATCTATTTTGTTTATAAGAAGTTTTATACCGGTGTGATTTATTCCCGAGCATTCGCCATAACACTTGTGGGTATGACGATTCTCACCGCTATGGTAACTCTTGCAATCAGCACCAACATCGTAATTTCGCTGGGTATGGTCGGTGCGCTTTCGATCGTCCGCTTCCGCACGGCAATAAAGGATCCTCTTGATCTTTTGTATCTTTTCTGGGCGATCACAACAGGCATCACCTCAGGTGCCGGAATGTACCTTCTTGTTATAGTAGCCGCTGTTGTTATGACGGTCATGATCATGCTGTTCTATCATAAGCAGCAGAAGGGAAGGATCTACATACTTGTTGTACATTATATAGGCGATTCGGTGGGTGACAATATTCTTCGTGCATTTGGTAAAACAAAGTATTTTATCAAATCCAAGACTGCAAGAAAAGATAAAACCGAAATGGCAATTGAGGTATTCTGCAAGAATAATGACACATTTTTCCTTGATAAGATAAATGCCCTTGAGGGTGTTGAGGATGCAACATTAATTCAATATAACGGAGAATATCATGGATAAATTACTAAATGCAGTAAAAGATTTTTCCACAATAAAGCGTTACCTTGAAGCTATAAATCAAACAACGGATGACTATTTGTTCATGCTCGATATACCAAACAATAATATGCAGATTTTCGGAAATATCAGCGAATATTTTGAAATAAACGATGCGGACAGTCCGATTATGGACCTGGGTGAGATGCTTGCGGTTATCCATCCTGCGGACAGACGCGCCATAAGCATGGAGATTGAAGAGATCCTAAGCGGCAAAAAGGAATCGCACGATATAAATTTCCGTATGTATAACCGTCGTGGAGAGACCGTTTGGGTAAATTCACGAGGAAAGGTTTTGCATAATGAAAAGGGCGTTCCTTATGTTATGATCGGTCGTATTTCGGAGGAGGCTCTTCGCCATCTTTTTAATCCTGTAACGGGACTTTGGAACAAAACCAAGCTGCGTGATGATCTTAAAAACAGGCTTGTCTGTGGCAACGGATGGCTTATGATGCTTGAGATCCCGCTTCTTGCGGATATCAATTTGAGCCACGGAAGAAGCTTTGGAAATCAGATTCTCTGCGATGTTGCGGATATTCTTGAGGAGATCGACAAGGTTGAGGAATCCTATCATGTGGATCATAATAATTTTGCTATCATTCTTGAGGATACTTCCGAAAGAACCGTTGAGTCGATATATCATAAAATTGCTGATGCTCTTCAGGAAAAATGTACTATTTTTGCAGGAGTTGTGCCGATAGATTCGGGAGTATTTCTTGATGTTTCGCAGCTCATCGACAGTGCAAATATAACTCTCAAAAAAGCAAATCAGAATCCCATTGGCGGAATCGATTTTTTCTCTGCCGAGGAGATACAGCAGAGGATAACTTCGCTGATGCTCCTTGAGGAGATGAAGGAAAGCGTTCAGAACGCTTTTGAGGGCTTTGAGGTGCATTATCAGCCACAGATAAAGAGCGGAAGCTATGAGCTATATGGGGTTGAGGCACTTCTCAGATATGATTCGCCAAAACGGGGAAGGGTTTTCCCTGATGAATTTATTCCGCTTCTCGAGCAATCGGGACTCATTGATCAGGTTGGAATGTGGGTTCTTGAAACTGCGCTTAAACAGTGTAAAAAATGGCGAGAGAGCCTGCCTTCTCTTCAGGTTGCGGTGAATTTTTCATCGGTTCAGTTTGAAGACCGCAGACTTGGCGAGAAGATAATTGATATGCTTAAAAGCATTGAGCTTCCCGGAAATGCGCTTACGGTTGAGCTTACCGAATCGGTTCAGCTCAGCGGTAATAATCATTATTATAACCTTATCAAATATATAAAGTCATATGGCGTTCGTTTTTCAATCGACGATTTCGGAACAGGATATTCAAATCTCGGATATCTGAAGCAGCTTGATGTAAGTGAGATCAAGATCGACAGAAGTTTTGTTTCCGAGATCGAAAAGAACACATATAATTACCGACTTATCAGCAATGTTATTGAATTTGCAAAGACAAACTCAATAAATGCCTGCTGCGAGGGAGTTGAAACGGCAAAGGAGCTTTCGATTCTCGAGCCTCTTCAGGCAGATTTCTTCCAAGGATATCTTTTTGATAAGCCTTGCACTGCAAAAGAGATAACTCAAAAATATATTCATAAGGAGTCGGAGGAATATAAGGCTCGAATGGCTGCAATTGAGGATATTCAGCGTTTCAAGGAGCAATTCGGAACGATACATTTCAATCCAAAAACTGTTCTTCGTGCCAATGATATCGGACTCTGGATCATCCGAATTGACGAAAAAAGCAACCGATTCGAGCTTCATGTGGACGACATTATGGAAAATGTGCTCGGAATTAGGGAAAGCCTTTCTCCATGTGAATGCTATGATTATTGGCATAGTCGCATTTCGCCAAAGGATAAGGAATATGTTGATAATGCAATAAGCGTTATGATAAATGATGGAAAAGCTGTTCAGCTTGGTTATTGCTGGAATCATCCGGATGAAGGCGATGTAACCGTGCGAAGCAGCGGAATACGCACTCCCGATGAAAACGGCAAGATAGTGCTTGAGGGATATCACCGTATACTTACCGGAGTTGAGGAAGTCGGAGGCCAAGCGGT
>JAZUQN010000186.1:0-8468 GCA_045605745.1 Eubacteriales bacterium | reverse complement strand
TTGGATTGATTTTGAAAAAGAAATTTCAAAGATAATTTTTTATTTGAGTAAATATTTATCCATCGAGTTAGTTAATAGAAAAATTCGTGTAAAATATGAAAAAACATTAACCGAATACATATTGAAATATTTCAATTTTTTTCTTGAAAAGTATATTGTTGATTCATATTTTTCTAGTGATTTAATAGATGTGCGAATTAAACAAGAATATTTGATTGAAAAACTTACAGGAACAGAGGTATATGAAGTTGACAAAGCAAAAGTTGTTAATGAAATGTACATACAACTTAAAGAATTTTCCACTATGTTAGCAAGATATCTTAAATGTTTTGTCGAAAATGCTTTGGATGGAATTATTGATAGTAACTTGATAGTAAAGAATTCTTTATTTGATAATTCAGCAGAAGTTGTTACTTTTAATTATACTAATACTTTTGAAAAATTGTACGCTTATAATCACATTAGTCATATACACGGGGAAACTAACAAAAATATAATTATTGGTGTTAACCCTGATAGTAACGATACTATTGAAAATCTTGACACGACTTTTTTATCTTTCAAAAAATACTATCAACGAATAATATAAATACAGATTTGAATTATTTAGATACAATATTTGATCTAAAAGGAAATATGATAGCAAAAAAACAGCTTTATGTTATAGGGCATTCATTAGATGAAACTGATAAAGATATAATTACTGAAGTGTTTGAAATAGCAGATGAAATTACTGTTTATTATTATGATAATAACAATTCCAATCATGATTTAAAAAAGTTAGTAACTAATCTTATAAACATATATGCAAAAGCCGGATTTGATAAATTGAGAAATGAAAAAGGATTAAGGTTTTTACCAATAAGCAGTTTGAATAGTTAAGTAAGCAGGAGAAAATAATGGCAACAAGAAATCTTGATGAAGCAAAAAGTTCAAAGAATGATGAATTTTACACTCAATATGAAGATATACAAAAAGAAATGAACGCATATCTTGAATATAATCCCGACGTATTCCGAGGGAAAACGGTACTACTTCCCTGTGATGATCCCGAATGGAGTAATTTTACTAAATTCTTTGCACAAAACTTTGAAAATTTCGGTCTAAAGAAGTTGATTTCTACAAGTTATGCTGTTGAGAGCAAAAATATTAAAAATGAAGATTATCAACTTTCCTTTTTTGAGACAAGTTCCCCACAATTTGATATTGACAAAACGCACACGCACGGAAAAATATTTACTCTTACACGAGACAAGAATAATACCGGAGTTATTGATATTGATGATTTGGAATGGAATTATCTCGATGGTGATGGAGATTTTAAGAGTGATGAAGTAAAGGCGTTAAGAGATGAAGCCGATATTATTATCACAAATCCTCCATTCTCATTATTTAGAGAATTTTTAGCTTGGATAATTGAGGCAGCTAAAGATTTTATAATTATTGGCAATCAAAATGCAATAACCTATAAAGAAGTTTTTCCGCTTATAAAGCAAAACAGAATTTGGTTAGGCTGTTCAATACATAGTGGTGATAGAGAGTTCCAAGTACCGGATTCATATCCATTAAATGCAGCCGGATTCAGAATAGACGAAAATGGAAAAAAATATATCCGAGTGAAAGGTGTTCGGTGGTTTTCAAATGTTGAACACGGCCGCAGGCATCAACCTATGAGCCTTATGACTATGGATGACAATGTTAAGTTCAGCAAACATAAAGAGATTAGAAACATAGGTTATTCTGCTTATGATAACTATGATGCTATTGAAATTCCTTTTACTGATTCAATACCGAGTGATTATTCTGGAATTATGGGAGTTCCGATTACATTTTTAGACAAGTATTGCCCAGAACAATTTGAAATACTGGGAATGGCGGCTTCAGCCGGATATAATAAAGATATTGTTGGTTTGGAGTTTTTAGGGGAAAAAGATGCAAGGTGTTTAATAAATGGAAAAAACACCTATGCAAGAATTTTTATTAAAAAGAGGCAATGAAATGATCACAACATTAGTAACCGACATAACAGTTGAGGACATATGCAAAGGCTTTGTATATAACGAGTATGAGGGCAGAGGCTTGTTCGGTCTTTCGGGAAAACTTGTTATTCAGCCTGAGTATCAGCGCAACTATATTTATGCTGACGGAAAAAAGGATGTTGCGGTTATTGATTCTATTCTTAAAGGTTATCCTTTAGGCTTGATATATTTTAACACAACTCCAGATGGCAAATATGAAGTGCTTGACGGTCAGCAGCGTATCACCAGCTTTGGAAGATATGTTACTGGAAAATTCGCAATAACGGATACAAACGGTATACCCAGATATTTCAGCGGTCTTGCCGAGGATCTTCAAAAGAAGATAATGGAGACAAAGCTAACAATTTATATTTGCGACGGTGCCGAAAGCGAGATCAAGGAATGGTTCAAGACTATCAATATCGCAGGAATACCCCTTAACGATCAGGAGCTTTCAAACGCTATTCATTCGGGTCCTTTTGTAACGAAAGCAAAAGAGGAGTTCTCCAACAGCCAGAACGCCAATATCCAGAAATGGAGTGCGTACATATCGGGTAGTGTTATAAGACAGGACTACTTGCGTACTGCTCTTGATTGGGTGAGCAAGGGTAATATTGATGACTATATGAGCCGTCACAGATTCGATGATAATATCAATGAGCTTAAGGCTTATTTCAATAGCGTTATTGATTGGGTTTCAAGTGTTTTCCGTGATGTAGAAAGCGAAATGAGAGGTCTGCCTTGGGGTGAATTCTATGAAAAGTATCATACTATAGCTTACGATCCACAGTCTGTTTCAGATAAGCTCAAAGAGCTATATTCAGATTTTTATGTTAAGAATAAAAAGGGCGTTTACGAATACATTTTAGGCGGTTGTGTTGAAACAAAGCTTCTTGATATCCGTATTTTCGATGATCCTACCAAAAAGACGGTCTACACAAGGCAAACAGAAGAAGCAAAAAATAATAACCATTCTAACTGCCCTCTTTGCGCTCTCGGTAATGATAATAACAAAAATCGTATTTGGAAATTGACCGAAATGGATGCCGACCATGTTACCGCTTGGAGCAATGGCGGTTCTACTGATATAACAAACTGCCAAATGCTTTGCAAAACGCACAACAGAGCAAAAGGTAATAAATAGATTATTTTTGCATATACCTCCTGTTGTTTTTGTTTTCTCTTGAAGTGTTATAGTAAGAACCTTTACTAATATCAATAGTAAACTTCTTTATTTGATATAATAATTTTATTATAGTAGTTTAAGAGGTTGAAGATGGATTTTAAATATATAAAGCGTATTCGGGATCTGAGAGAGGATCATGATAAGACTCAGAAGGAAATTGCCGATATTCTAGGAACTTCGCAAACAATGTACGCAAGATACGAGCGTGGTGCAAATGAGCTGCCTATTCATCATCTTTTAGTGCTATGTGATTATTATTCGGTTAGTGCTGACTATATTTTAGGTTTAAAGGATAATAAATAAAAAGAATTTTTCGGTTGAAAAATTCTTTTTTATTTGCTCCGGTATTTCCAAGGGTTGACATTTGTTAAGTTATATGTTATCATTAAACAAATGTAAATTTTGGAGGTAAATAATGCTGTCGTTTGAAAGCGATTATATAGAAGGTGCACACGAAAAAATTTTAGAGAGGCTGAGCTTGACTAATCTTGAAAAGCTTTCCGGCTATGGAAGCGATATATATTGTGAGAATGCAAAATTAAAGATAAGAGCCGCCTGCCATTGTGATGAAGCTGAAATATTCTTTCTCGTTGGAGGAACACAGACAAATCAGGTTGTTATCTCTTCTATGCTTCGTGGGTTTGAGGGCGTTATTGCGGCAGAAACAGGTCATGTAAGCTTGCATGAGGCCGGGGCAATTGAATATTCGGGTCATAAGGTTTTGCAGGTACCTCATTTTGAAGGTAAAATTCAGGCTCGGGAGCTTGAAAAATATCTTTCAGGCTTCTATGATGATGCCAATCATGACCATATGGTGTTTCCGGGAATGGTATATATATCGCATCCCACAGAATACGGTACTCTATATAGCGCAGAGGAGCTAAAATCAATATCTGAGATTTGCAGAAATTATAAAATTCCTCTTTATATGGATGGTGCAAGGCTTGCCTATGCACTTGAAAGCGAAAATACAGATGTGACGCTGCCAATGATTGCAGAGCTTTGCGATGTATTCTATATTGGCGGTACAAAGGTTGGAGCGCTTTGCGGAGAAGCTTTGGTGTTTACAAAGAATAATATGCCGATCCATTTTTTGACTTCGGTAAAGCAGCACGGAGCACTTCTTGCCAAGGGCAGATTACTCGGTATACAGTTTGATACTCTCTTTACCGATGATCTGTATTTCGAGATTGGCCGCCACGCTGTTTCTATGGCGATGAGAATAAAAAAAGCGTTTTTGGATCGTGGATACTCATTGTTTATAGATTCTTATACCAATCAGCAATTTATCATCCTTGAAAATGACAAAATGGAACAGCTTAGTGAATATATAAGATTTAGCTTTTGGGAGAAGCTGGGGGAGAAGCATACTGTGGTTCGTTTTGCGGCAAGTTTTGCAACAAAAGATGAAGATGTTGAAGCACTTGAGCAGATTCTTGATAAAATAGGTAAGATATGTAACTAAAAATGGCAAAGATTTTGGCAATAGGAAACAGCTTTTCACAAAATGCGAACAAGTATTTCGATGATATTGCAAAGGCTGATGGAATCAATCAGAAGAATGTCAATCTATACATAGGTGGTTGCCCTTTGAGTTGTCATTTTAGAAATATTATGGCAGATAACTAGGTATATGAATTTCAAGGACGAAATACAGGCCTTATGTTTTCAATTGATAAATTGCTTTTTTCTGATAATTAAATTTTGATTTGTCGGTAAGATGTCTTTTCACAAAAAATAGCACACTGCTTTCGTTTGTGAAAAGCGATTGTTATGCGAAAACTTCGCAGTGTGCTCTTTTTCGTAAAATTAAATTCCCCCACAAACTCCTGTTTAGAAAAAAACATTTATAATAAAAAGCTGAATCAAATAATTCAGCTTTTTGTCATTTATATTCATTTTTCTTTCTTAATATCCTTTTTTATATTGCGCAGATCGTTGAGCATTTTGATGGCATCTCTGAAAACATTTATCTTCGACTCACGATGGTTCACAATTTTAACCGGTACCTCGATAATCTTATAGCCTGCCTTTTGGGCACGCAGTATAGTTTCAAAATCAAATGCGAAGCCGTCCACCTTGCATTTGCTAAAAATACTTTTTGCGGCGGATGATCGATATGCTTTGCATCCGCACTGAGAATCCGATAGCTTAAATCCTCCTGTTAGACAAAGCACCTTGATATATATTTTGGATGCCAGCTTTCTTGTGAGCGTGTAACCCTCATAGCCGTCTCCTGAGAGGTTTCTGGAGCCTATGGCAAGATCAGCTTCCGGAAAATTGCAAAGTGTGTCTGTGACGGTTTTTATCACCTCCGTGCCATAGGCAAGGTCGGCATCGGTGAACATTATTATATCGCCCTCGGCTGCCAAAACTCCGGTTCTGACAGCGCATCCCTTGCCACGGTTTTCGTCATATCCAACAATTCTGACGTTTGGCAGGGAAAGAGACTTCACTATATCACGGCTGCCGTCCTTGCTTCCGTCATCACAAAAAATAATCTCATATCCAGCCTTTGAAAAATTATGCTCCATATAATCCGAAAGCGTTTTTGCAGTGTTTGCAATTATTGATGCTTCATTATACATTGGAATACAAAGTGAAAGCTTCATGAAGTTACCCATTCTTTCTGTAAACTGAAAATTCTATTTCAACCTCTGTGTCAAGAAAATCGAGCACCGCTAATTTTTCCTTGTCTGCCATAGAGGTTCGATAATAATAGGGGGTCATTGCAAAAAGATTTGCAATTTCTTCCTTTGATTTGAGATGAATCATATAGCTTAGCCGTTCTTTTAAAACAAGCTCAAACGCTTCGCCATGCGGCATATCCGCTCTTTTGCTGTTCATATAAACATCATCATAAACAGCTTTTTTCAGTCCAAGCAAGTGGCGCTCACCGGCTGCTGCGATTATCAGATATCCGCCATTCTTTAAAACTCTTGAAAATTCTTCGTTTGGGCAGGGGGCAAAAATACTTGTTATAATATCAACGCTATCATTTTTAAGAGGTAGTTCAAAAATGCTTGAAACACAGTATGAGAGAATTTTTTGATTTTCTCGTTTTGCCATTTTTGAGGCGTGCTCAACCGCACTTTTCGATATATCTATGCCCATAACTCTCGAATCGTTTTTTTGGCGAGCGATCGCTTCCGTGTAATAGCCTTCACCACATCCTGCATCAAGTATGACGGATGGATAAGGGGAAAGGTTGCAAATGATTTCACAAATCTTTTTTGCAATTGGCTCATAATGACCAAGTGCGAGAAATGCACTTCTGCTTTTTACACATTCCTTAGAGTCCCCACCGCCTATGTGGTTGCGATCAAGGTTTACATATCCTGCGCTTGAAATATCAAAACAGTGGGGCTTTGTTTCTTTTTCGCATATAAGTGACCTGCCGCCCTCGGATAGGCTAAGCTTTGTCTTGCAGATCGGGCAAATAAAAAGTATATCTTTCATATCAATTGTCAATCTTGGTTAATTTTGCGTGCAGAGCATATCTGCCGCTTTGAGTTGTGTTTGTACAGGTTGAAAGGGTGAGCAAGAGGTCATCCTTGTCAAACTCTATATCCTTCTTATAAATCGAGTTTGCTTTCATTTCATATGCAAATTCGAGAAAATCTGTATCCGAGCTGAAATTTGTTCTGAAATACTTATAATCCGATGTGGTTCTGTATACCGAGAAAATCTCAAAGGTATAAATTCCATCAAAGGCATAAATAATTATGGGCGTATTTTGAAAGCTTTTTTCATTTTTATAGAATTTTGTCACATCACCAAGCATTGATCCGTTTTTCATATTATGACCGTATATTATGATGTTGCGATTTTCTCCCAGAGCCTTTTTATTTCTATAGTCCATAAATATAGTTCCAGACTTTAGCGGCTTTTTGTCGAAGCTATGGTCAAGATAATAATTATTGTCCTTGCAATGTGTGATAGGATAACTGATTCTTGTTCCGTTTGCGTAGATGAAACCAACTATGTCACTGTTTTGCGAATGAAGGTCATATAACTTGGATTTCATGCGTTCAAACTCCATGTTATAGCCAAAAGAGCCTTCTGAATAAAATTTACTAAGCTCATCATCCTGCAATTTGATTGCATCTGCAAATATGGGTATAGCAACGCTGGTTTTTGTTTGCTGAAGCTTTGTCACACCGTCATTTATAATCGCATCATCGTTTCGTTCTATATCGAAAAAATTATCCGAAAGAGAGAGATAGATGTCATCTGCCCGCTTATATTCGATGAGGTTATAGGCAAGTAGATAAATGCAATATATAAACACGCCAAGGCAGATGAATATCAAAAATATACGAAGTAGCTGAAAGGATGAGAAGCCTTTGGCTTTTTTGATTTTCGGGGCAATATCGTCCTGTGTCAGCTCATTCAGAGAACGGTCGAAAACAGATAGTTCTTCTTCGGGTTCTTTTAAAATCTGTTTTCTTTTGAACAAATTAAAGCCCATAATTTATCTCCTTTCTGCCGATGCTCGTTTCAATATATTATATTATAAAAGTTTATCAATTACAAGTCCTTTGGGGAATTTTTGTCGCTTTGTGTCAAGGTTTTTATCTCCGGTAGCTCAAACCAAAAGGTGCTTCCAACGCCAACAGTGCTTTCAACACCGTAGGTCGCCTTGTGTGCCTCAAGGATACCTTTCACTATGGAAAGTCCCAGACCTGTTCCAACTGCCGCTCTGCGGTGAACCTTATCAACCTTATAATATCTATCCCAGATATATGGCAGTTCATCAGGAGAAATTCCATCTCCGGTGTCGCTAACAGAAAAGTGAACCTTTCCTTTTGAAACGGTTAGTCGAACTGACACATTTTTATCCTCGCCCGTATAATTTATCGCATTGTTTATAAGATTATAGACCACTTGTAGCATAAGAGTTCTGTCGGCAAAAACCACAGCATCTCTGTCACAGGTGAAATTGATCTTATATCCGTCCTTTTCGGTCAGCTTTTCATATCGGCGCATAGTTGCGCAAATTGTTTCTGTGAGGCTGAATTGCTCAGGAGTCATTTTTCTTGTTCCGGCACGGATCTTTGAGAGATCCAGCATATCTCCTACAAGCTCTGAGAGCCGTGTTGTCTCATCTATCACGATCTGAGCGTTTTCGGGTGTGTTTTCGCCCGGTATGTCTCTCATCATTTCGCTATAGCCGCGTATCATCGTGAGAGGAGTTCTTAGATCGTGTGAAATGTTCGCAATAAGCTCCTTTTGCAGGCGGTCGTTTTTCGATCGCTCACCGG
>JAZUQN010000185.1:0-2007 GCA_045605745.1 Eubacteriales bacterium | reverse complement strand
TTTTTGAATTATCAAGATATTTCTTATAATCCACCGAATAGTCGTATGCCGCCTTTATCGCCGCATCATCAGCAATTTCATAAACGCTTTTCTTTGTATAGAAAAGCTCGTTTTTAAGTTCCTTTGCAGTTTTCATTATTTTATCTCCTTAAAATATAATTTTTTATATATTTGCTCCGCCTTTGAAACCTTTTTTACATATTCTCTTGTTTCTTTGAAGGGGATTTTTTTAAGTATGCCGTTTTGGTCTGCATATTCTTCGTTTGCCTGCCATTCCTTAACCCTTCCCGGACCGCAATTATAGGCTGCAAAAACCGTTTCCCATAGACCAAATTCGGAATAGAGATATGAAAGATAATATGTGCCATAGCGAATATTTGTTTCGGGATCATAAAGCATACCTTCTTCAAGGCTTTCACCGTTTTTTTCGCACAGCCATTTAAATGTATCCGGCATTATTTGCATAAGACCGATAGCTCCTGCGCCCGAAACCGCATTTGAGGCAAAATTGCTTTCGGTTCTTATAGTTGCATATATTATTTCCTTTGGAACGCCGTACATCAGAGAATATTTTTCCACATATTCTGAATATTTTATTGGGTGAGTTTTTTTATCTATTGCATCGCAGATGTCATCTATCACAAAACCGGAAATAACCGAGATTACAATGATCAGAATTATAGCGATGCTTCTAACAAGAGCATTTTTCAATTTAGTTTCTCCCAAATGAAATCTTCTATTTGCTTTTTGAGGTCGTTTAGATCTCCGGAATTATTTATGACGAAATCCGCCTTTTCGGTATAAAATGAGTCGGGAGGCTGGGAGTTTAATCTGTCCATAGCCTTTTCAAGAGAAATACCATCGCGCATAATTATTCTCCTTAGGCGTGCCGCTCTTTCCGCATTTATCACCAAAATTATATTACATTCTTTATGAAATCCGCTTTCAATAAGAGTTGGCGCATCAATGCAAACCGCTTTTTTTCCCATAGCATTATATTTTTCAATAAGCCTTCTGCATTCTGAGAGTACATATTTATGAGTTATGCGATTAAGGTCGCCAAGGGCTTTTTCTCTTCCGTCTTTGCTGAAAACCACTGCGCTTAGCTTTTTTCTGTCAACAGCTCCGTCAGAATCAATAATATCCTTTCCAAATCTTTCTGCAAGCTCATTTGTACAGTCGGAGCCTGCAAAAAGCAGGGAGTGATAAATTTCATCGCAGTTGATATGCGGAATATCATAGCTTGATAAAAGGGCAGCGGCACTTCCTTTTCCTGCACCGCTTGGACCTGTTAAACCGATTACCCTCATATCACATCACCGAAAGGTCATTGACTCGTACAAATCTGCGAAGAGAAGCAGACTTATAAGCGGCTTCCATAACCTTTTGAACATATACGCCGTCATCGATTCCGGGATTAGGCTGTTTTCCTTTTACCACCGAATCAAGGAATGAATAATAATTTGTGACATGGCCCATCAGCCATCCAACAGGTGCTTTAGGTGATGGGAAAAATCCCCCGGGAGCATCATATTTGCCGATACACTCTATTTTTGTAAAGCCCTTTTCGCCGCCTATTGGAGTAGATTTTGCATTGTTGTCATAAAAATGAAGCCACTCACACTCCATAAGAGAATATTTTATAGCACCTTTTTCTCCGTATATCTCTATCACTACATCGTCATTTGTGCCGGTGTGGATCTTGCTTGCTGTGATAGTTCCCACGCCGCCGCACTCAAGCTGACAGAGCATATAAAAGGCTTCTTCTGCATTTGTTTGCCAAGCATCACCGTTCATGCCCTTGCGAGTGGGGTATGCGATCTGAGACATTGCCGAAACTGTTTCGATTCTTCCGCAGAGATGCTGAACAAGGTCTATGACATGAGAGCCGAGATCAAAGAGTACACCGCCGCCGCATATATCCTTGTTTTGCTTCCAGCCTGCCGCCTTTTCGGGGTCTGTTCCCGATGAGTGGCGGTAAACCGTTCTGAAGGACAGTATTCTACC
>JAZUQN010000184.1:0-4668 GCA_045605745.1 Eubacteriales bacterium | reverse complement strand
TCCATCACCCAATACCTTTTCAGTAAAATATTCAAAAGCATTGGCAATGGAGATAAAATTGCCGCTTAATATAATATTGCCATCTTCAATTTTAACAGAGTATGCGTTTGCATCAGTGCTGTGTCCGGAAAAAACTATATAATGTCCGTCATCAAAAGTTTCGGAGATTGGCAAAGCCTTGCCAATATACTTATCTATGAAAAGCTCGCTAAGATTTTCTGCCAAAACTGCAGTCTTTATCGGCACCTTGGAATTATAGGAGTCATCTCCGTCCACATAGATCGAAAACTGCCCAATGTCAGTTCCGCAAACAGTCAGCTTCTTAAAAACGCTCATAATTGCCTCCAAATAATTAATTATACTGCATATCATCAGTGCTACTCATTCTAAAACAACGCCGCCAATCACTCGGAGCTTTGATATCACAACCAAAATCGTTTTTGGGTTTCATTTCAATTAGATTATAACTGAGCTTTTAATATTTTACAATAGTTTTTCACTTTAAATCTGGGATTTCGACTCTACTTTTTGTTTATTTACGACAATACAATTATACATTTGCGAAGACAATAATTCAAGTGTGTATTTAATGTAATAATATAAATAATCAACAGTCTAAAGATCTAAAGTCGTCATCTGTAAAAGTTAAGGATCGACTCCGTAAGCCGATCCTTAACTTTTACTAATTTATCAAAGATATCAAATATCTGCCTGTTTCATACATAAAGCGAAGAGCACCCGGAACCAGCTCTTTCGGCAATACATTGAAAAATCCACTGACTTCAAAGGTAAAATCCCCCTCATATCTAATGTTGCCAAGAGCTTTCATTGTGCTGTTCCAATCAATTTTAGAGAGGAACGGGAGAGTATGCAGATCACTGTGTCCATCGACATCATGAACATGAAGTGCCTTTAAGCGGTTTTTTCCGAGCAAATTTATCATTCGTTCATTTTTCTCATCAACAAGAGCAGTATGGCCAATATCAAGACAGGCAACAACCCATTCGCTTCCTATACTGTCTATATAATCAACAAATTCTTCTGCTCTTGAGCAGGTGCTGTGCATTATTCTGCCATATCTATCCGACCATTGCCACATATTTTCACAAGCAACCTTAATCCCGAATTTTTCGCAATACGGAATAAGCCTTGAATAAAATTCGATGTTGATGCTGCGCAAAATTCCCGGATTTCCCTCAATATCATATTTAAGATGCTGACAAGGGTGAACAACTATGGCAGAAGCTCCGAGAATAGCAGCGCACTCCATTGAACGCACTATTTCATTAAATCTTTTTTCATCCTTTTCAGCATCTCCAAAGCTTGAAGAAAACGGCGCATGAGCCTGATTACATTTTATACCAATCTCATCTGCATAAGCTCTGATAGATTTTGCAAATTCAACATAATCATCCGAGAAAAACGGATTGGGGGCGGAAGCCGAGGAAGTAAAAAAAGACATATCATATGCATCAAAGCCTGCTTCTGCGATCATTTTTATGGTTTCCTTGTATCCGAATCTTTCTGGGAGCTTGCTTGTGTGTGTTGATAAAATCACAAATTTACACCTCCTAAATTCAACTATGGACATTTTACAATATATCACATATAAAGTCAATAGCATTTTTTAATCGTTTAAAATATTTATATGTTAACAAAAAACCAAATAAATGTTGACTTTTTCATAAAAAACTGTTATAATGATTAAAATTGACCAATAAAATAAATTATTGAAAGGAAAATACAATGAAGTTTAATATTTGGCAACAACTTCTCATGAGACGCCGAAAGCTCTGCCTGCTTCTAATAGATATGCTCTGCTTTGCGTTGCTCAACACTATGTATTATTTTCTTCACACTTCACACGGTCTTAATGCTGATAACGGTTTTAATTTTTTGATTTGCTCTTCCTTTCTGATGTGTGCCATTTTCCTTTTCCGTTGCGGATTTGGTACATATTCAAATGTTTGGAGATACGCAAACCCCTCTGCATATCTCCGCATGGTTATATGCGACGGAGTTTCGGGTGCTATCATCGGATTCTCCCTTTATTTTGCCAATATCGATAAAACTATTTGGCATGCTGTAACTGTCACAGCACTTTTCAGCCTTATGACCTTATCTTCTCGCTTTATCTACAGCGTTTTGCACAGGCAAAGAAACACAAATAGTGACAAAAAGATTAATGTTGCCATTGTTGGCGCAGGTCAAATCGGTGCACTTCTCTCGGAGGAGCTTCTTTACGGTACAAAATCTCATTATCATCCCGTAGCCTTTATCGACAATGATCCTGCGAAAAGTGGTTCCAAGGTAAACGGAGTTAAGGTATATTATGAGGATGATAATATAATCGAAACTCTTCACAAACTCCCTATACAGGAGATATTTATTGCGCTTCCGGGCCTTGACAATGATCGAGTTGAGGATATTTACAACAAATATTCAGAAACCGGCTGTAAAATCAAAATATATGACACTCCTGTAAAGGATATTATAGATAAAAGCGGCACTCCAAAACGACGTACAATTCGAGAGGTTCAAATTGAGGACTTGCTTTTCAGAAAATCTCTTGTCATAAACAACGAAGAATCTCTTTCCTTCTACACAGGAAAAACTATACTTGTAACAGGCGGCGGTGGTTCTATTGGAAGTGAGCTTTGCCGCCAGATAGCAAAATGTTCTCCCAAAAAGCTTATCATTGTTGACATTTATGAAAATAACGCCTATGATATTCAGCAAGAGCTTTTGCGCAATTATGAAGATAGTCTTGATCTTTCTGTTGAGATCGCATCGGTAAGAGATGTTGTTCGCCTTGAGTGCATATTTGAAAAATATCGTCCTGATATAGTTTTCCATGCTGCGGCACACAAACACGTTCCGCTTATGGAGCACAGCAATTGTGAAGCTGTGAAGAACAATGTTCTTGGAACATATAACTCTGCAAATCTTGCAGAAAAATACGGTGTTAAAAAATTTATTCTTATATCAACCGACAAGGCCGTCAATCCCACAAATATTATGGGAGCATCAAAACGTATGTGCGAAATGATCGTTCAGTGCCGAACAGACAGTAACACCTGTTTTGCGGCAGTTCGTTTTGGAAATGTACTTGGCTCAAACGGCTCTGTTATCCCCCTCTTTAAGAAGCAAATTGAAAACGGCGGCCCTATAACAATAACCGACAAGCGTATAATCAGATATTTTATGACTATTCCCGAGGCCAGTCAGCTTGTTATGCAGGCAGGGTCAATGGCTAAAAAAGGCGAGCTGTTTGTTCTTGACATGGGCAAACCGGTCAGAATTTATGATTTAGCAGTAAATATGATAAAGCTCTCAGGACTTACCCCTGAGGTGGATATCAAAATTGAAGAGGTTGGACTTCGCCCCGGTGAAAAGCTGTTTGAGGAGCTTCTCATAAAATCCGAGACCCTTTCAAAGACAGATAATAATATGATATTTATCGAAAAGGACACTCCGCTTCCCAGAGCAGATGTTGATAAGAAGATTGAAATTTTGACAAATGCTGTTAAGGCTTCAGAAAACGAGCTTGAAGCAAGAACGATAAAAGATGCATTTAAGGAAACGGTTCCTACATATCATGATCCTGAAGAAGTAAACCGCAATGCGGATGAATCTGATGAAATGAAGGTTATGATGAAATAATAAAAATGACTGAGCAGATTAATGCTCAGTCATTTTTATTTTTAAAGTCAATTTTGATTTATCGGGGAAACATAGGCGAGCACACTGCGAAAATTCTGTGGGACAATCTGTTATCACAAACGAAAGCAGTGTGCTATTTTTTGCGAAAAGGCAACTCCCTGATAAACTCCTGTTTGTCGCTTCAAGCTAAGTATCATATAACATTTTATGATTTTTGAATTTATATTGAAAAAAATACGAAAATATGTTATACTTTTCTTAATAAATAATTTGGGGTATGATTATGAAAGGCATTAAAACTGTTTACATTTGCTCAGAATGTGAGTATACAAGTCCAAAATGGATGGGAAAATGTGCATCGTGCGGTGCTTGGAATTCTTTTGTTGAAGATGTTGTTGAAGCGGAGACAAAGTCCACTGCACCTAAACGCATATCTATGAGTGGTATAGGCAATGTTAACCACACTGTGCACTTTGAAGAGCTTGCACTTCCCTCTTACATGCGGTCAGAAACAGGGCTTGGCGAGCTTGATCGGGTTCTGGGCGGAGGTCTTGTTCACGGCTCGGTGGTGCTTCTATCAGGTGAACCCGGAATTGGTAAATCAACATTGCTTATGCAGATATCCGATGCACTCGGAAAAACAGATAATCATGGAAAAACAAGAAATGTTCTGTATATTTCCGGTGAAGAATCCGGTGGCCAATTAAAGCTTCGGGCAAAGAGGCTTGGCATCGGGGGCAAAAACCTCCATGTTCTGACCGAAACTAATATAGAAAATATACTCGATGAAATTGCAAAGCTAAAACCGGATGTGGTAATAGTTGACTCGATTCAAACGGTCTATAGCGACAGAATTTCCAGTGCTCCGGGCAGCACAACACAAATTAAGGAGTCTGCTTTGTCCTTTATTAATCTTGCTAAATCAGCAGGAATTTCCATGCTTCTTGTTGGCCATGTGAATAAGGAAGGCGGAATAGCAGGACCAAAGGTTCTTGAACATATGGT
>JAZUQN010000183.1:0-14033 GCA_045605745.1 Eubacteriales bacterium | reverse complement strand
ATATACAGATTGAGTATATTACTATACTCTCTCGTGTATGGAATTTGCATTTTATCAAATTCATCAGAAAAGAGTATTGTCAAAAAGGGTATAAAGTATCCCAAAAGAAAAATACACCCATAGACTGTATATTTAGTTTGTTTGGCACAATTATTATATCACAATTTTTGCAGTTTGTAAATAATTTTATCAAAATTTTGCAAAATTATGTTTTGGGGAGATGAACAACATTTTTCTTGACAAGCACTGCATTTGTGGACACAAATACAAAAATACGGCATACCTCTCTCTCGAGATATACCGTATTCTTGCAAAACTGTCCTTTAGAGAACGGCTTTAATGGCTCAGCTTTTTTGTTATAATTTTGAATATCCGAAGCTGTTGACCAGCGCCTCTATCTTGTCACCTTTTTTGCAAAGAGGGCATTCGTGGGATGGATAGCTTGCATAATCTCCAAGGTCATTTGGATTAAAAACCGAATTAACCTTGTATCCGGCACAATCTTCAACGGTTGCAAATATTGCACATACTCCTGCAACAATACCGCTATAATACTTTATAGCCTCTATTGCTGCCTGCGCCGTAAAGCCTGTTGTTACAGATGCTGCAAGTATCAAAACATTTTTTCCCTTTATCATAGGCAGCATATTGTCTCTAAAAATAATCTGGCTACCTGATGTGTGCTCAGGAGTTACGATATAAATGGTTTGATGCGCATTCATATTTAGGAAATTTCCCTTAGTAAGCTCCTCTGCAAGGCAGGTGCCGATAACCTCTGTGCCATCAAGGCAGAGAACAGTATCGACAATTGTGTTATTGGTATAATATCCAACAAGCTCGTTTGCGAGGGCAGATGCCTCCGAAAGACGAGTTTTGTGAGTTGTCACGTCAATGTAATAATTTATATGGCTATGGCTTGTGGCAAAGTGACCTTTTGTAACTCTTAGAAAAAGGTTCTTGTGTTTTGTTCTGATTTTGTAAGACTTATCGTTTGGCATAAAAAATCCCCTTTTTTTTAATTATAACACAAATGGAATAATATGTCAAGAGGATTTTTGTCGAAAACATCTATATTTTATTTTCAAAAGCACAAATAATTGTGCAAATATGACTTTTTGCTGGTGATTTATATGCTTGATTTTAAAGAAAAAATATGCTATAATTAGGCATTAACAATTTAGTTTTAATAAAGGTGAAAAATGGAATCGTTTATTTTTGCTTTAACGGCTGTCTCCCCCATAATAATAACCGTTGCAATTGGATATTTGCTAAAAATGATAGGTTTTATGGATGGGGATTTTTCTAAAAAAGCTAACAGATTGGTTTTCAGAATTTTTCTTCCGTCAATGCTTTTTTTAAATGTTTATAACATTGAAGATATAAAGGGCATTGACCTTGGTTATGTGGTATATGTTCTCTTAGCATTGCTTGCGATATTTATTCTGGCGCTGCCGGCTGTGATTTTTATCACAAAAGAAAACAAGAGAAGGGGGGCTCTTCTTCAGGCTGTGTTCCGCTCAAACTATGCGCTTATCGGAATACCGCTGGCATCTGCACTTTTTGGCGACGAAGGCGCACTGGTGGCAACGATTCTTTCTGCTTTCACAATACCATTGCTAAACATATTGGCAGTTATAAGTCTTTCGGTTTTCAGAGGAGATGGAAAAAAGGCCGATGCTTACGGTATACTTTCCGGTATAGCTAAAAATCCACTGATTATCAGCGTGATGCTTGGTGTTTTAGTGCTTTTAGTGCGAAGTGCATTTGAAAGTCTTAGCATAGATTTCAGGCTTGCGGATATAAAACCAATTTTCACCGTTTTAAACTATCTTTCTTCTATCGCAACACCTCTTGCGCTTCTCGTTCTTGGAGCACAGTTTGAGTTTTCTGCGGTTGCTTCGCTGAAAAAAGAAATTATTTTTGGTACTATTGGGCGCACTGTTTTTGTTCCGCTTGTTGGAATTGGTGCAGCGTATCTGTTTTTCAGACACAGCTTTAACGGTGCGCATTTTGCAACTTTTGTTGCAGTTTTTGCAACGCCGGTGGCTGTTTCAAGTGTTCCGATGGCACAGGAAATGAACAGCGATTCTGCACTTGCGGGGCAGCTTGTGGTTTGGACTACAATCGTATCTGCGTTTACTGTATTTTTAACATCATTTTTGCTAAAGCTTGTGGGAGTGCTTTGAAAAAAAGCCGATTCGGGAACGAGTCGGCTTTTCGTTTTTATGGAAGACAAATTTTAATTTATCGGGGAGACATAGAAGAGCACACTGCTTTCGTCTGTGATAACCGATTGTCCCACAGAAAACTCGCAGTGTGCTCTTGTTTGTGAAAACACATCTCCCCCATAAACTCCTGTTTTGTCTAAAAAAATATAAAAATAAGTTCTGCTTCACAAATATTGAAGCAGAACTTATTTTATTTTTGTTTTCTATCATAAAAACCGACTATAGCCACTGCCAAAACTATAATTATCACCATTGCGATTATAAAATCATGATTTGGCTCGACCTGCATTTGCGATGATTCTGCAAGAATGGTGTTTCTTGCTTTGGCTCTTGCCTTGATGATTTTTTCCGAAAGCGTTTGATCATCATATTTATCGCTATAGGCAGATACTTTTTTAAGATATAGCTTAAAACCGTTATCGTCGTCCCCGGAATCTCCGGAAATGTAACGGATCGAAAAACGAATGTAATCGATTTGTTCGAGGCAGTTTGGATCGGAGGTGTTTATAATAAACCTTTCCTCTCTTCCAACGTGTGCCAGCATTTTTGATTCAAGTCTGTGGCCCTTTCCGCCTATTGTCAAAACTATTTCATAGAGTGAATTTGCTCCGCCGTTATCAATATCAAAAACAAATTCGATATATGGCATCAGCGAGATATCCTCGGGATATTCAAATCGGTAAACGATTTCAGAAAATTCGTTTTCGGTATTGTTCTTATAAATATCGGCACAAAGCGCTCTCCTTCCCGGTGATGAGCTATCGATATATACCGATCTGCAGCCGTTTCCGGCGAACCAATCAAGAACACCGAAGGCAGAAGAAAAATTCCATAGCTCAAACTGTCCTTTGATTTTGCTTGGCAGATTTTCCATGGGAGAAGTTTCGTGAAAAACTCTGTATGTTATCAGTTCCTCATTATATCCCTCGATAAGATCTTCAAAGCTGTCTTTTTTAAAGACATCCAATGCAGACCTGCAAAGCTCACCTGTCAGATTTCTTTCCGTATCAATGTATTTCATCAGATAAGAAAGCTTTTTTAGGCTGTCCTTGCCTGAATCGTCATTTTCTAAATACATAACAAATGCACTTGCGCTTTTGGAGAACATAATACTGTAATAATTATAAATATAGGCTGCAGAAAGTCCGTTCCCGATGGCATTCGTATCAGGCTTCCAGCAGTAGATATATGTTTTTGGAGAGCATGAAGAATAGAGGGAAAGATGTGAAAGCATACCTTCAAAGGTCTCCAGATCATCTGCGCAATAATAGCTGCTGCCGGGATCTGTAGGTATTGGTGTAAGATACTTTTTTGGTTCATCTTCTGTTGCTGTGCCTGCGTTAAACATATCTGCGCTTATTGAATATGGAGTACGAGTGCCTTCAAGCACAACAGAAAATTCAAGCCCTCCGTTTTCTTCAAGATATCTGGAAACCGAGGTGAGCAAAAGCTGAGAATCGAGAGAATCTTCGCTGTTTTTTTCATCGGAAATGGAAAGCAATATCTCAAAATTCGGTATTGATATGATAGCGGTTCTTGCAATTATTTCAAGAGTATTTGCAATGTTTTTTGAATATTCTACCGGGTTTTCGATGCAAGAATAATTTGATTTTAATCTTTGGTCAACATTCTTTCCCAAAATCATACCGGTTATCATACCGTTTGAGTCCTTTGAATATCTTTTGGAAATGAAATCTATTGTGGCAAAAAGGTATTTTTCCGCATTTTCTTTTTCGATGTCGATAGATAAAAATTCGGATTCGATTTCTCCTGTAATTGGGGAGGCAAAGGGAACATGGTATAGGTCATAATAAGAGGATAGAAGCAGGCGCAGATACACATTGCAATCTGATGCATATAAATTTTTTATCTGGTGATCAAGCTGTGAGACATAATCTGCGTCAAAATACACATATGAATTTTCGATGGTGTAAATATAGCCGCTTTGAGTTTGATTAATAAGCTTGTCCAGATACACATCGATAATTGCTGTGCCAACCCCTATATCAACTGCGCTTGACAAATGCTCGCCGTTAAGCCCCTTTATGTTTGTCTTTCCTGAGGCGGTGTCGGCATATCCAAAGTCTCCTTCAACGCTTTTTGGCTTTGAGAGCAGTGTAAGCTCACCCTCAGGTGAGCATGCGGCAACTGCATATTTTGATGCCTGTGCCAGGTCGCCAAGCTCACTCAGCTTCATTTCAAAGCTGAATTTGGATGACATTTTAGCTTTTGCCACGGGAGAAGCCCCCTGAGAGATAATATCCTCAAAGCTTTCTCCGATTCTCATTTTATAGCAAAGCAGAGTATGATCGTCGTGAGAAATCAAAAAGCTGTGGTGAACTGTACCCTCAAGTGTCAGCTTATTCTTTTTTTCATCTGCCTTACAGCTTTTTATGCTTCCGTAATCTTCTGTTTCCGGGCTTTTATATATTGAAACAGGCTCGATGGAATGTATAATGATATCTCCTTTTCCTGCAGTGTCAAAGGTCATTTCAAAAAAGCTAATAAGGTGACAATTCTCTGTGTCTATAAGGTATGTAAAGCTTTCGCTGCCTTTGCGGAGGGGAAGGTTCTTTGTCTTTGTTGAAAGCTTGCCTGTTTCTCCATTAAGATATACATATGAAAATTGCATATTCTCAAGGTCTGAATTGTTTGATAGCACAAGCTTTATAGTGTTGCAATCAAAATCTTTGTAGGGCACAAGAGCCTCTCCGCTAATGCTTATGCGCTGAGACTCAAGGTGAAGCTTGAGTGCTTCATTTTCATGACCCTGATTGATAAATTCTATGGCTGCACCGGGTGCTGATAGCCAATCTGACATGAATTTTCTCATAGGAGCATCTATGCTTTTGTTGACATAAGGGCCGGAAAATTCAACATTTCTTAGTGCTGTTGCTTTTTCACTTCCGACAATTTCAATGCTCATTGCAGTTATAGCTTTTCTATATTTCCACGCGCCGATATCAAAGTTTATTACATTCCAAATTCCACTGTTTATCTCTCCTTTACATTCGAGAACATTGTCCTCGGAGTGCAAGGTTAGTATAAGCTGGCATTTTTGGGTGTAGGTATCATATTCTCCGCATAGAATTTTTACCGCAAAGCTGAATTTATCATAGTTATATGCATCTATCGGTTCGCTTGGCACAGAATAGAAGGCGGCGATGTTATCATTTGACTGTTGAAGCAACACATATCCGGGCAGGCCGTTTTGGTATCTTTGAGTTGGAGCATTTCCGCTTTCGTCTGTCCAGCAAAACAGTGATGTTTTTGCCAATGTGTTAAGAGAGAAATCCTTTATTTTATCATATTCTGAAACAGAATAGATATCTGCACGCATATAATCGGCCGATACTGCAAATGTCTTTGAGGACACAAGCATTAATGCGGTAAAAAAAATCATAAACAATATCCTTTTCTTGGCGGCCGTCACGATATCCCCCCTTTTTGTTTAAACTTTATAATGGCTACATATATACTGACATTATAACACAAAACGTCCTCATTTACAACCACTATTTAATGAATATTCTGTGATGGCAGAAAAAATAAGCAGGGCAAGGCTTTGGCGGTATTCCTTTGATTTGAGCCTTTCGCACTCGTTTTGATTTGAAAGAAAGCCGCATTCAACAAGTACGGCGGTTGATGGAGCACGGTTCAGCAGAAATATAGAGGAGTCTGCGGCTTTTGTTTTTCTGTTGTTGTCCGGTTGCAGATGGTTTTTTACAGTGCCTTGAATATTATCTGCAAGAATTTTACTTTGAGCATTGTTTTTTGAATACCAAACCTGCAGACCACTGTATCTTTCATCGGGAAAGGCGTTCATATGTATGCTTATGAAAATGGAATCTGGATAGCTCTTGGCCACTTCAAGACGGGCACGAAGATCAAGCGATTTTTTGTGTCCCTTGTAGTCTGCATTTCTGTCATAAAGAAGGATGTCCTCTGTTCTGGTCATTATAACCTTTATTCCGGAAGAGATCAGCATATCTGAAAGAGTTTTGGCAATATCAAGGTTAAGCTCCTTTTCTGTGATACCACCATTGCCTATTGCACCGCCGTCCTCGCCGCCATGACCTGCGTCGATTATTACCACCGGAAGAGTTGAATTTGATGAAGCGTTCAGCGTTGATTCAACTTTTTCGCTTATACTTTCAAATTTCGAAAAAACAAAGATTGTAATGGCTGTCAGAATGGCTGAAAGAAGGGCAAGAAGTATGCAGAATATTGAAAAAAATAAAGTGAAAGATACCGCAGCGCTTCTCTTTGAGTTAGTTTTCATAATGTTCAACCCCTATGTTTTTGTTTAATTTTACGCGGCAGTGTTAAATTTAATTCGGGGTTGTAATGCTGAGTGTGTATAAAATAAGTATGAAGATACATATTAACAAATTAGTCATAAAATAGAAATGTAATATTCGCGTTATTGTGATATATTATATGATGGTGCTTTGTATTAAATTTACCTATGGATCGGAGTGATAATATGAACGAGAATAAACAGTTTAATATAAAAACTTATATTGCAAAGATTTTTGAGCCATTTACAAGAAGATCATTTATGAGATTTCCCCTTTGGGGCTTCATGGCGCTTACATTCATATATTTCGAAGTGTTGCTTTTTGCCCTTATCGGTATTAGCAACAGCTCTTTCACATGGCTCTACATAACTCTTACGGGAGGTGCTCTCGGAACGTTTTTTGGGGCACTTGTTGAGCTTATTAAAAGACCAAAGCCAAGAAAAATTGTGGGCATAGTTTTGCTTGCGTTGAGCCCCATTCTTTTCTGTGTTGAGTTTTTCGTTTTTCGCTCTTTCAGAACCTGTATGACCTTGGCATCTATTTTTAGCGGAACAGAAGATGTTGCAACAGGCTTTACAGAGGTTGCTCTTGCTCTTATTTTAAAGGGCATTTGGGTGATCCTGCTTTATTATCTGCCCCTGGCTCTTTATTGTTTTTCTTTCAGAAGGCTTTTTGGAAATCGCAACAGCCAGATTCCGCTTTTGCGCATTTTTGCCGCACTTGTTTTGCAGCTTGTCTGCATTGGAATTATCAGCCTGCATCCGGTTGATAAAATTAAGCTCTCGGAGCAGTATAATTTTGATGCGGCCGTTCACACCTTTGGATTATCTAATGCTATGGTTCTTGACACCTTCAATTCAATTGGCGGCGGTGACGGAGATTTTGATTTTGAAATAATCGATCCCATTGATACAGACAGTCCCGATACCACGCATAATACCGATGACACAGCGGATATCAGCACCGATACAGAAGAGCCCCCCGAGCTACCTGTTGTGTACGAAAAAAATGAAATAGATGTGGATTTTGCGGCACTTGCTGAAACTGAAAGTCGCTCTGATGTAGCAAAGGTTCATTCCTATATTGCAAGCCAAACACCGACATCTCAAAATGAATATACGGGAATGTTCAAGGGCAAAAATTTGATCCTGATCACCGCTGAAGCCTTTTCAAAAGAGGTTATAGATCCGGTGAGAACCCCAACACTTTACCGTCTATATTCCAAGGGTATTAATTTCACTGACTATTATCAACCTGCTTGGGGCGGAAGCACCTCAACCGGTGAATATTCTGTTCTTATGGGACTTGTTCCAATGGCTGGAGTTAAGAGTATGAAGAACACCGTTGGTCTTAATCTGCATCTAACTATTGGAAATCAGCTTTCACGAGAGGGCTATAACTCCTATGCCTATCATAATAACTCTTATACCTACTACAGCAGAAACCTTACCCATAAGAATTTTGGTTACTCGGAGTTTATAGGTATGGGAAACGGTATGGAAGAGGGCGTTGGAAGCCGTTGGCCTGCAAGTGATGAGGAAATGATGAAATATACCTTTGACAAGTATGTTTCAGAAGAACCTTTTAATATTTACTATATGACCGTGAGTGGTCACTGCCTATATAACTGGACAGGAAACAGTATGTCAAAGAGAAACAAGGATGTTTTTGCAGAAATGGATGCATCTGAAACCATAAAGGCATATCATGCGGCAAATTATGAGCTTGAAAAGGGACTTTCATATATAGTTGAACAGCTTGAGGCAAAGGGGATTGCGGATGATACGGTTATCGTTATATCCACCGACCATTATCCTTATGGACTTGAAAACAGCGAAACTTGGGGTAATGACAGAGATTATCTGAGAGAGCTTTACGGCTATGAGGCAAGCGACATTTTCAAGCGCGATCATTCTGCACTTATTATCTGGAGCGGATCACTTGAGAATAGGGAAGAGCCTATCGTTGTTGATACGCCTGTTTACAGCCTTGACATTCTTCCAACTCTTTCAAACCTTTTTGGTGTTGAATATGATTCAAGACTTCTTGTTGGCAGAGATGTTTTCTCTGAGGCAGAGCCGCTTGTTCTTTGGACAAATTATAGCTGGCTGACTGATAAAGGCTGCTATGATGCGAGCACCGGAAGGTTTACTGCTGCAGACGGTGCCCAGGTGGACGATGCTTACGTTAAGAGGATAAAATCGATTGTTGGCAATAAGATCAACTATTCTAAAAAGGTTATCGCACTTGATTATTATAACATAGTTTTTGGTGAGGATTAAACCGTTATGAAGGCAAGACTTTCTTATGTTCAGGTTATAGCACTTGGATATGCAATAATGATACTTGTTGGAACACTTCTCCTTATGATGCCCTTTTCAAGCGTTACGGGAGATATATCAAGCTTTAATGATGCGCTTTTCACTGCAACCTCTGCATCCTGCGTTACAGGGCTTGTACCTGTTGATACTGGAACACACTGGTCTCTTTTTGGACAGATTGTTATTCTTGTCCTTATTCAGGTTGGCGGTCTTGGCTTTGTCACTATGGCGACTCTTTTCATGATGCTTATGAAAAAACGGATGGGAATAAGGGAAAAGGAGCTGATGATCGAAAGCATAAATTCTTCAAACATCGGTGGAATCCTTAGGCTCACAAAAAAGATAATTATTGGAACGCTGATCTTTGAGGGTCTTGGTGCAATTATATTGACCTTGGGTTTTCTGAGAGAACTACCGGCAGGACAAGCAGCTTGGTTTGGAATTTTTCATTCGATCTCTGCGTTTTGCAACGCAGGCTTCGATCTTATGGGCGTTTTTGAGCCGTACTCATCTCTTATGCATTATTCCTCGGATATTCTCATTCCTGTGACTGTTATGCTCCTTGTTATCATAGGAGGTATTGGTTTTTTGGTTTGGGATGACATATATAAGAATGGTTTGAGGTTGAAAAAATACAGCTTTCACACAAAGCTTGTTTTGATAACAACAGCCTTTCTGCTGGTTTTTGGAGCGTTTTTTATATTCATTTTTGAGAGGGATGCTTCGCACACCGGCATGAGTGTCTCTGAACAGATAATGTCATCAATTTTCGGTTCTGTCAGCGCAAGAACGGCGGGTATGAATATTGCGGATACGGCGGCATTTTCCTCGGGTGGGAAGCTTATTAATGTGCTTTTGTTCTTTGTGGGCGGCAGCCCCGGTTCAACTGCAGGTGGTATTAAAACAACTACTTTCGCAGTTCTGCTGCTTCATGCTATTTCGGGGATAAGGGGAAGATCGCACACTGAGCTCTTTGGCAGAAGGATAAGTGATGATTCTGTTAGAAAGGCTGCAACCGTTGCTGTGACAAACCTTTCGCTTGCTCTTATAGGAGCATTTATCATCTGTGCTGTACAATCCCTTGACCTCGGTGATGTTTTGTTTGAGACATTCTCGGCTATGGGCACAGTTGGCTTAACCACAGGAATAACTCGTGAGCTTTTGCCTGTTTCTAAATATGTAATAATTTTTCTAATGTATCTGGGAAGGGTTGGAAGTATATCCTTTGCGGCAGCTCTCATAACAAAAAGAGCACCAAAGGCTATCGGTGCCCCAACAGAAGAAATAGTCATCGGATAAGGAGATGTATATATGAAGCAATTTTTGATTATAGGACTTGGAACGGTTGGACGACATCTTTGCACAGAGTTTTTTGGCCGCAAATGCGAGACGCTTGTTATTGATAAGAATGCTGAAAGTGTTGAAGAAATGCTTAAATATGTCACCTCCGGCAAGGTTGCAGACTGCACCGTCTCAGATGTTCTTGAAAATCTTGGGGTTACAGATTTTGACGCCTGCTTTGTTTGTGTTGGAGGTGATCTCAGAGCAAGTCTCGAGATAACCAGTCATTTAAAGGAACTTGGCGCTAAACGTATTTTTGCTTCTGCAACAGATGATATTCAGGATAAGTTTTTGCGAATGGTTGGCGCCGATTTCATAATTTATCCGGAGCGTGAGGTGACGAGAAAGATAGCGGTTAGTGAATGCTCCGATAAGATATTTGATTATATTAAGCTCACCGATGACTATGCTGTTTTTGAGATAGTTCCGGAAAAAAGCTGGATAGGAAAGAGCATTAAAAGTATAAATTTCAGAGTTAAGTATAATCTTAATGTTCTTGGATATCTAAAAGAGGGTGTTTTTAAGGCAACCGTTTCTCCTGACTATGTTATCAAGGCAGATGAACATCTGATGGTTATGGGAAGCAACGAGGATTTGGAAAAACTTACCTCAAAATAACCAAAAAATAATTTGATTTCTTTTGGTTTGTGTTGAAAATGACCAATGTTTTCGCTTTGGGGTTTACAAATAATCTGTCTTGTGTTATAATCTTTCGGGTTTGCATAATTTGATATGCAGGAATAAAGACGAAAGGAGCAAGCGATTTCTGTGAGAAAGATAATTTCTTTGCGCGAGACACAAGAATTTAGTAATAGAGAAAAGCTGAAGAAACAAATCCTGCCGATTATCGTTACAGCTCTTTTACTTGTTCTTTCGGTAATTTGTGCAATGGCTGCAGAGCTTTTGCCACAAGAAGAGGAAGATATAACAGATAGTACATATGTGGAAGAGATAAGTTCTCTTGATTCGGCTAAACCGGCACGGGCTACCGTAAAGGTTATCTGTGGTGGATATGAATATGCTGTATGCAACTCGAAAATTATGACGGCTCGACAGCTTTTGGAGCGCATTGGTATTGAGCTTCGGGACAATATGGCTGTTAGTGCTGATCTTGATTCCGAGATATATGACGGACTTGTTTTGACAGTGGGAATTTATACAACAGAGGTCTATTCTGAAGAGATAGAGATACCCTTTGATATAGAATATAAGCCTTCCGGTGAGATACCCAAGGGGCAGACTAAGCTTGTTTCAGAGGGAAAGGCCGGAGCAAGGGTTATCACACGGGAGATTAATTATCTTGACGGAGTCGTGGTTTCTGAAAATGTGATTTCAGAGTGCGATGAAATTGCACCGGTCAATGCTGTATACTATAAAGGCGTTGGAGGTACTGTCACTTCAAAAGATGGAACGGTTTATAATTATTCTCACTATATAGATGTTGTTGCAACTGCTTATCACACAGGCGGTATCACCGCAACAGGCCATGTGGCAAACGAAGAGGTTGTTGCAGTTGACCCCAAGGTTATTCCATATGGAACTAAAATGTTTATCACGGGGAATTGGGGCGAGGTTGGATATCGCTCAGCAGAAGATTGCGGAAATTTTAAAGGCAAGCATATCGATGTTTGCATGGAGGGAACAAGAGAAGAGCTGCTTCAATTTGGCAGAAGAAAAATGAGAGTTTATATTTTGGAGTGATAATGGAAGCAAGGACAAAAACCGAACAAATGTATTCTGAAATGAAGCCGTGGAAGCTGTTTTTTGTTGTATGTCTCCCCGGCATGATAAGTATGTTCGCAATGTCGATATATAGTATTGTTGAGGGCGCATTTATCGGTCAGATATTGGGTGAGGGTGCTTTTGCGGCTGTTAATATTGCTTTTCCTTTGGTTATGATCAATTTTTCTCTTGCAGATCTTGTTGGAGTTGGTGCTTCCGTGCCTATTTCTATTGCTCTTGGTAGGGGAGATCACAAAACAGCAAACAATGTGTTTTCAGGCTCTGTTGTTTTGATCTTTTTTACATCTGTTCTCATGGGCTCTATAATGCTTTTTGCCGCTGAGCCTTTGGCGAGAATGATGGGGGCAGATAATAAGCTTCTTGATACCTCTGTGAGATATCTTAGAACTTTTGCGCTTTGCAGTCCCCTTACCACTATATTTTTCGCAATGGATAATTATTTGCGTATAAGCGGATTTGTCAAAACAAGTATGGCGATCAATATTTGCTCAAATTTTGCAACTATTGGTTTTTTAAGTTTCTTTTTGCTTGTTATGAAGATGGATGTTGTTGGCGCTGCGCTTGCAACGAGCGTTTCGATGTGTCTTAGCGCAATTGCGGCATTGATACCATTTGTGCGTGGGAAAACACTTTTGCAATTCACAAAACCCAAATTCAGCTTTTCTATGATAAAAGAAATCGCAGCCTGCGGTTCACCTGTTTTTCTCAGTAATATTGCAGGTCGTGTAACATCTATTTTAATGAATATTTCCCTCATGACTCTTGGCGTTGCAGCCTTTGGTGAAAATGGAGGAACAACAGCGGTTGCCGCATATGCAGTGCTTATGTATTCAAGTGATCTATGCTGGCCGCTTCTTTACGGCATCAGCGATTCGATCTCTCCGGCTATTGGCTATAACTGGGGGGCAGGGGATTATGCGAGAGTTAAGAAGATTGTTAAGTGTGCGTATGTGGGAACCGGTATAATCGGCATTGTCTCAACATTTGTTTTGTTTTTTGCCCCCGATGCCATTGCGTCCCTTTTTGTAAAGCCTGAGGATACATTACTTCTTGAGCTTTCAACACACGGAATAAAGATTTTCTGCTTTGCTTATCTGTTCAGATGGGTGGGGGTTACAACCCAGAGCTTTCTTAGTGCAATTGAAAAACCGGTTCAAGCAACCCTTATGTCTGTTGGATTTGCCCTTGTTTTCCCGGTAATTATGCTTGGTGTACTTTGGCCCCTCGGTCTTGACGGAATTTGGCTGAACTTTGTTGGAGTAACTCTCCTTTCAACTGTTTTGGGAACATTTCTGCTTGCGAATATTGCCAGAGAAATTAAGAAAAAAGAGACGGCATTTGGCCTTAAAAGCTTGGAGTCCGATTCTGAATGATAATGATGTGCAATTTTTAAAACTGCGGTGCAATTTGTGCCGCAGTTTTGAGTTTTTATAAATGAAATCTAATTTCGGTTAAAAAATGTTCGCAAATTGTAAACTTTTTGTTATTTTATCGAAACGTATAGACTTTTTAAGGATATTGTAGTATAATGTAGTCATTACTGTGTAGCGGGGCATTTTTAAATGCGCCGTACAGTTTTAAAATATTTTGTTATTTTTTTAACAAAGATGGAGGTATCAACTATGAAAAAGAAATTGACTACGGTCGAATTTCATGGCACCGCAGAGCAGGAAGCAAAGCTGCTCGCTGTTATCGAAAAGTATAACGGTACACAGGGTGCAATGATGCCGATCCTTCAGGAAGCACAGGGCATCTACGGCTATCTTCCCATCGAGGTTCAGAAGATAATCGGAGAGAAGACAGGTGTTTCTCTTGAGGAAATCTATGGCATCGTATCTTTCTATGCACAGTTCAAGCTCAATCCCGATGGCGAGGTTGCTATCGCTGTATGTCTTGGAACTGCTTGCTATGTTAAGGGCTCGGGCGATATCCTTGATGAGATCTGCCAGGAGCTTGGAATGGCATCCGGCGAAACTTCTCCTGACGGAAAGTTCTCCATCGAGGCAACTCGCTGCATAGGTGCCTGCGGTCTTGCTCCCGTTCTTACTATCAACGGTGAGGTTTACGGCAGACTTACAAAGGACGATGTTCCCGGTATC
>JAZUQN010000182.1:0-2842 GCA_045605745.1 Eubacteriales bacterium | reverse complement strand
GTTGGCATCGGTGATGGTTACGATGGTATTATTGAAGGTTGCCTGAATATGCACCTGACCGTTCGTAACGGATCTCTTTTCTCTGCGCTTCTTGACAACTTTCTTATTGCTTGCAGCCTTTGCCATAATTCGTAGCCCTCCTTATTTCTTCTTGTTCGCGATTGTCTTCGCGGGACCTTTTCTTGTTCTTGCGTTGGTCTTGGTTCTCTGTCCTCTTACGGGGAGACCCTTTCTGTGTCTGATACCGCGGTAGCAGTTGATTTCGACCATGTTCTTGATGTTGAGAGCAACATCGCGGCGAAGGTCACCCTCAACCGTGTAGTTGTTTTCGATCTCGTCACGAAGCTTTGCAACCTCGGTCTCAGTGAGATCCTTTGCTCGGGTGTCGGGGTTTATGCCAGTTTTTGCAAGAATGTCATTTGCGCTTTTTCTTCCGATACCGTAAATGTAGGTCAGTGCGATCTCTACGCGCTTGTTATTCGGAATATCAACACCGGCTATACGAGCCATTCTTTTTCACCTCTCTACTAAAAATTGTAGTGAATTTTTGCTTAACCCTGTCTCTGCTTATGCTTGGGGTTCTCGCAGATGACCATTACATGGCCTTTTCTCTTGATGATTTTGCATTTTTCGCAAATCTTCTTCACGGATGGCTTTACTTTCATTGTATTACACCATGCCTTTCTAAAAATTACTTTGCACGCCAAGTGATTCGTCCCTTATCAAGGTCGTATACCGACACCTCAATAGTTACCTTATCACCGGGCAGAATTCTGATATAGTTCATGCGAAGCTTGCCCGAAATATGTGCAGTCACTATGTGACCGTTGGGCAGCTTAACCTTGAAGTTGGCGTTAGGCAGTGCCTCAACAACCGTACCTTCAAACTCAATTACATCATCCTTTGGCAAGAATAATCCCTCCTTTTGCCTTGAGTTTCTGATTTAGAGCCATTTTCCGGAGTCCTTTTTATCAGCCGTCAGACCGCACCCGCCATAACCATCGGGAGCGATAAGAGAAAGAACTCTGGCACCATAGCTCTGATATGATGTTTAGCTTTTAAAATTCTTTAATTTGGATCGGTCAGAATTATCGGACCGTCCTCTGTAAGAGCAACTGTGTTTTCATAATGTGCCGACAGCTTTCCATCTACTGTTAAAACAGTCCAGCCATCTGACATTTCCTTTACATCGCCGCTGCCGCCATTGATCATAGGTTCAATAGCAATAACCATTCCGCGGCAAAGTCTTGTTCCTCTTCCTGCTGTTCCGAAATTCGGAACATCGGGGGCTTCATGAACATCGCGTCCAACGCCATGTCCAATATATTTCCTAACAACACCGTATCCATGGGATTCAGCGCATTTTTGCACCGCATTTCCTATATCTCCGACTCTGTTACCCTCTTTAAATTGCTCAAATCCCTTTTCAAAGCAGAGCTTTGTGACTTCGATAAGGCGTTTTGCCTCATCGGAAACATTCCCAACAGGAAATGTTCTTGCACTGTCTCCGTGGAAGCCTTTATAAAAGGCTCCGACATCGACCTTAACGATATCGCCTTCCTTGAGGATCACCTTCTTTGAAGGAATACCGTGGATAACCTGATCATTAATACTGATACAAGCGCTTCCGGGAAAGCCGTACAGCCCCAGAAATGATGGTTTAGCACCACATTTTTCGATGAAAGAACGAATCTTTGCATCAACCTCATAGGTGCTCACACCCCGGCGGATAGCCTCCTCGGCAACAAGCAAAGCCTGTGCCGTGATGCGCCCCGCTTCTCTCATATCCTTAATTTGGGCAGAATTTTTTAACTGTATCATATATGCCTCAGAGCTGACTCAAAGCTTCAAGAGCCATTTTGCTAATCTCCTCAACTTTACCAACACCGTTAATTCTCTTCAGGATACCCTTCTTTTCATAGAAGTCCTCAAGAGGCTCTGTTTGTGTATGATAATTTTTCAGTCGAGCGAGAACTGTTTCGGGAGCGTCATCCTTTCTCGTATAGAGCTCGGCTCCGCACTTGTCGCAGGTCTTATTGTCCTTTGAGGGCTTAAAATCAAGATGATAAGAAGCACCGCAGTCAGGACACATACGTCTTTTGCTCATTCTGTCAACGATTACCTCGTCCGGAACTTCAAAAGTTACAACTGCATCGATCTTCACGCCCATTGCATCAAGGGCTTCTGCCTGTGGAATGCTGCGGGGAAAACCGTCCAATATAAAACCGTTTGCGCAAGATTCACCCGAAAGATGATCTTTAATAATACCAATAACAACTTCGTCCGGAACGAGAGCGCCGGCTTCGATATAGCTCTTAGCCATCTTACCCAGCTCTGTCTCGTTCTTTATAGCGTGACGAAGTATGTCACCGGTTGATATCGCAGGAATATTGAACTTTTCTGAAATAAATTCGGACTGAGTACCTTTACCCGCACCGGGAGCACCCATTAAAATCAAATTCATGTGATATCCTCCAAAAATTAATCAAGGAATCCCTTGTAATTACGCAGTGACAGCTGAGCCTCAATCTCTCTGAATGTTTCCAGTGCAACACCAACAACGATGATGATAGAAGAACCACCGAATGCCAGAGAAGCAAATCTGCCGCCTGCGATAATGTTAACGCACATAGGCAGAATGCAGATAACAGAAAGGATCAGTGCGCCAACAAGTGTAATTCTGTTAAGAACCTTTGTGATATAATCGGAAGTAGGCTTGCCGGGACGAATTCCGGGAACTGCGCCGCCCTGCTTTTTAAGGTTGTTAGATACTTCAACAGGGTTGAAGGAAATAGCAACATAGAAGTAAGCAAATGCAACCAGAAGAATGAACTCTATGATG
>JAZUQN010000181.1:0-7728 GCA_045605745.1 Eubacteriales bacterium | reverse complement strand
GGGTGATGGAGAGGACAGAGAGCTTGATATAACAGAGGCTTACAGCTTTGAGGGCTCTCTTGGATATAAGATACCTTATACTGCAGAGCAGCTAAAGAATCTGTTTAAGCTTTCGTATGAGCGAGGCGATATGATAATTTCCGGAACTCACACTTGGGGCTCTTGGGGTAATGGATCTCAGGTTTGGGACACTTGGGGCAACAGCTTAAAGCTTTGCGGGCATTGTGCCGCAATACTTGAGCTTGATCTTGGCAGATACAGTGTTTATCATCCGGCTCATTTGGGAGTAGACACGCTGTCGGATTTTGATCTTTCGATGATCGTCTCGGAAAGCGCCAAGTTTATAGATGCCGGTGGCATTATTTCGGTATGCATACATATGTGCAATCCCCTTGTAAATGCTGAAGACGGGGTTTTCTATCGGGGACGACTTGGCAGTAACGAGGTTGCCGATGAGCTTTTGACCAAGGGCACAGAGCTAAACAAAAAGCTTTATGAAACTCTTGGTCCAACAATAAGGCTGCTTAAAGCGTTTAGACAAAATGGCTTGCCTTTTATGTTCCGTCCTCTACATGAGATCAATGGTGATTGGTTCTGGTGGTGTATAAATCAGAAAGAGGATGTATATCTAAGTAGAGATATAATGGTGAGATTTTGGAAGTTTTTTGACAATCTTCTGAAAAATGAGCTTGGAATAGATAACGCTGTTTGGATATACTCCCCCAGTGCAAATGATGCAAATCTTTCGTATAAGCCGAGTAATCTATATGCATATCCCGGTGATGAGTACGTTGATGTGGTGGGATGTGATTGGTACACCGGCGGTGCCTATGAAATTGAAAGAAACAGCACCTTTGAGAATCTTCAGTCAACAGAAAAGCCCATTGCTTTGACAGAATTTGGCCCGGGCGATGCAAGCAAGTTTGCTGTTCGCAATGAAGAAGGCAAAATTGTTGGGTTTGATTTCACGGGACTTGATCTTCTCGAGATTCTTAAGAACCTTCTTGCCAGAGGAAAGAAGATCTGCTATTTCCTGACATGGACATATAACAGATCAACGGGAACGATGAAAGAATCAAAGGCACTTCTTGAAAGTGATATAGTTATGAGCCTTGAGGATGTTTCGGAATATTGGAAAAAACTGAACGGTTAATGGGGGATATATGAAAAGAATTTTAGGATTAATTTTTGCTCTTATGCTTATCTTTTCTTCGTTGCTATTAACATCCTGCAGCGAAAGAAGCGGAGCAGGGAAGCTGCCTTTAAATGACGGCAGAGTTACCTTTTCCGGTGAAAACGGTGAACAGGTCGTTGTTGAAATAAATGAGGATAAGGATCTGGATTCTTATACAATAATTCGCGATGACAATGCTGAGAAAAAGGTTGTTGAGCTTGTTGTCAGGCTTCGATCGGATATAAAAAACAAGGCCGGAGCCGAGCTTGATATCGCTACAACAATTGGCGGAAGCGCATCCAAGCAGATCGTTGTTAACGTTGATGAGAAGCTTGGTGGAACAGAATATTCTGTACTGTCAAGGGGCAAAAAAATCTATCTTTCGGGCGGATCGGTAGAGGCACTTACCAAGGCTGTTGATATGTTTGTCAGAAATTTTGTTCGCAGCGGTGAGAGCTCGGTTTTGGTGCCCTCAGATGGTGGCTACAGCTATGATGTATCCTATTATTTTGATAAGCTGACAATAGACGGTGTCGATTTTAGCGAGTTTTCATTTTATGAAGCCGAGGGTGATGCATCTGTTATAAACTATAATAAAAAAGCAAAGCTTCTTGGCGACAGGCTTAATGAAATATTTGAAAAAGAGCTTATAGGTCAAAGGCTTGAGTTTTCAAAGGTGCGTTCAAAAAGCGGCAAACAGATCGTTATCAGCTCAAGCTCTTTAAATGTCAATGATTATTCTCTCAAGATAGAAAATGGGGACATATTTTTAAGCGGAAGCTTTGTTTCGGTTGAAGAGGCTGCAAATGTTTTGCTTCGTGATGTTTTCGGATACAGCGAGGGAAGCAAGGAGAAAAATAAGGTTCTTGATGTTAGCTCCGGAGTAGAAAAAGAAGGCTCTCTCGGACTTGCATCACCATATACAAAGGCTCAGCTTCTTGAGCTTTTTGCCGAGGCAAATAGCCGTAATGATATGGTTATAACCGGAACTCACACCTATGGAGATCAAACTAACGGCAGCGGTATTCAAAGAACGGTTGATAACTGCATAAAAGCCACCGGTGAGAGCTGTGCAATAATGGAAATCGATGTTGGACAGTTTGGCCCATTTAATTCTAAGCACCCCGGAGAGGATGTACTCTATCAATATGACTTGTCTCAGCTTGTGTCTGAGGGTACAAAGCACGTGTCTGAGGGCGGAATAATTGCCATTGTGTCACATTTTGGTAATCCGCTTATGAATGCAAATGACGGAACATGGTATAGAGGTTCTCTCGGAAGCGATGCGGTGGTGAAGGAAATGCTGACCGAGGGTACAGACCTGAATAAAGATTTCAGGGCAACTCTCGAGGATACTGTCAGAGTTGTTGAAGTGTTCTCGGACAACGGTATTCCTGTAATACTCAGACCCTTCCACGAAATGAACGCAGATTGGTTCTGGTGGTGCTCAAATCAAGGTGGTGGCAGGGCTCTCAGTGCCGAGTCGATGACCGATATGTGGAAATATCTATATAACATTGTAACTGTTGAGCGTGGAGCGAAAGAAGTGCTTTGGGTTTATTCAACCAGCTTTAACGGAAGCGGAAAGCATAACGTTCTATATGCATATCCCGGTGATGAATATGTTGACCTTACAGGTATTGACTGGTATACCTCCGGAAAGCAGGAATATAATTATGAAAACAGCTATTCAGAGCTTATGACGCTTGGTAAGCCTACAGCACTTACCGAAACCGGCCCCGGTGATGCACTTGCTAAAAAGACGGTTGAGGGCACAACATATTTTACATATTCTGCTGTTGATCTGCTTAATGATATAAAGCAGATGCTTTCAGAGGGATTAAATGTTTCATATTTTGCAACATGGGTTGGTAGAACCGTTTATAACCTTGAAGACGGCGAAACGCTGATGAAGGATCCTATTATGATATCAAGAGAGGATCTTGCGTTGCGTTGGGCAAATGATTAAATATAACAAAAAGGAACCTTCGGTTGTTTTGAAGGTTCCTTTTTTGTTTTATAGTTGAAAATAAAAAAATTTAGATTTTGTATTGAAAAATAAAAATGGTTGTGTTATAATGTAAAATATGATAATGTTGCCTATATTTGCTTTTTGCATTTATCAAAAAATCATTTTCTGGAGGAAAATATTTATGAAACTCAAATTTTTTACGCTTATTCTTGCACTAATTCTTTCACTTAGCTGTTTCATTTCTTGCTCTGATACTGACGGTGGTGCAGATACAACACACGAAACGGGTGCTATCACAGGTGATAACAATGAGACGGATCGTCTGGTTGACGGAGGAACTCTTGTTGTTAGCCTTGAAATAGTTGAATCTCAGCTTCTTGCAACAGTTTCTATAAGAAACAATACCGGAATTGCGGGCTTTTATGTAGGCCTCGGATTTGATAACACAAAGCTGACACCTGTTGATTTTGTTGGTTCTGACCTTGTTGACTATGAGGTTCTTTTATCAAATGCACATCAGGGCGGCGATGTTGTTAAAAATCTGACAGAGGTTACTGCGCAGTATGCAAATCCCACAAACTTTACCTCAGACGGTGCGCTTTTTGTTTTTGCTTTTGACATAATTGATGCAGATGCAAAATCATTTGAAATAAGCATTAATGAATATCAGATCACTAATCAAAACCGCGACAAAATGATTTTCAATATAGAAAATTGCACACTTAATATCGATTGATTTGATCTGTCCATCATAATAATTGATGTTTTTTAGCTTTAAAAATTTTAAAACTCGAAGGGAAAAATTTTTATGAAAAAGAATCTGAAGAGATTATCTTATATTCTGCTTGCAGTTTGTATGGTGCTTTCAACACTTACCTTTACTGTTGCTTCGACCGATTATCCCGATATTTCAACGGTTACAAGCGCCACCATCAGTGAAATAAAGGTGAATGAACCGCTTGATTATGAAATTGGTGAGGACATCGTTTTTAAATTTCAGATAAAAAGCAACACAGGTATTGTGACAGCGCCTTATCTTCATTACAGCGCTGTTATGGATGACGGAAGAACACTGACAGGCTATGTTAAGCCTGCCTCTGACGGAACCTATACTGTGATACTTGCCGGCGGTCTGCTCCGTCCCGGCTTTGTTCTTATGACAGTTCAGGCTTGCAATGAAAGCAAGGGTAAGCTGTCGGTGCCCGCTGCGTATAAATGCGGTGCCGGAGCTGCTATCGACAAAATCAATTCCGTTTACGGTATGCCTGATGAATACAGTGCATATGGAGATTTTGATGCATTTTGGGCTGAAACCCTTGCACAGCTTGATACTGACGGCGGCGAAGCTACCATAAAGTATATCTATGATTGCGGTGATTATACGTTCGGTGGCGTTACATACGATTGCTATGAGGTTGAGGTAAACTGCCCAAAGGATAGCTATTATGACAGCATTAGCGGAAATTGGTGCGGCACTAACCATGTTTTTGGATATCTGACTATCCCACAGGGAAAAAACGATCTTGGCTTCAGACTTATGTATAAGGGCTACGACTGGATACTCAGCGCTGAAAGCTCATATACCAATATTACCCCATCTTCAAGTATTTGCACTTCTGACAAAATAACCTTCAGTGTTTCTCCTCACTCTATTCCTGCGCCTCACAATGTTGAGGGAGAAACAAATTCTGCTTATCTGACAACAGATGATAACGGTGTTTCTTGCTATAGTGGTAAATATTATACAGAATTTCTTAAATCCACATACGGATATACCGTAAATCACGGTCAAATTGAAGCAGAAAATAAGAGCCCTTACACCACATATTTTAAATATATGATAATGCGTGATGTTCAGGCTGCAAACTTCCTCAAAAAATATTTTGGCTCGGCTGCCGTTAGCGGTTATGAAAGCTGGGCAGGACTTTGGGACGGAGAAAACATCCTCACAACAGGCGGTAGCCAGGGTGGTTTTCAAGCTATTGCAGTTGCAGGACTTGTTCACGAAGTAAATGAGGTTTCAGCAAGAGTACCGTGGTTCGCAGACCAGGGTGTAACCTCTCACGATTCTGACAGATATAAGCCCACAAATCCCAGAGATTTCCCCTATGGAGAGGGACTTCGCTATATGGATACGGCAAATCTTGCCGCAAGAATAAGCTCTGATGCAAAAGTGACAATTGATGCCGGACTTATAGATACTCTTGTTCCGCCTTCAACTGTTATGAGCATTTATGACCTTATAAATTGTAATGTTTCTCTTACATTCCATCAGAACAAGGGTCATAGTGTAGGCGGAGCTGTTATTTACAAGCAGACTATCTCCAAAGCTTCAGACACTTCTGCAAAAAATCACACAGTCAATTATGTCAGTGAATTTGACCAAGCGTTCAAAGCTGATTTTGAATCAGCCTTTGAAAAGGTTTGTGATGAAAATGTAGTTTCTGTTGATATTTACTTGGCAGATAAAGATACAACAATTGATTTTGCCTCACTTGCTTCCCAGAGCTCTGCAGACGCTATTGGTGTCGTGCTCAACGGAGACGGGCTTACCAATATAAACACCACTCTGGCTGAAATCTATTCGCTTCACAACGATGTAAACAGCAAGGTTTGGGTCATTCTTAATGACGGCACACTTGACGGTGAGCAGGCGGCTATTACTCTTGATGCTTGCATGAATGGCGGCGACAGACCTACTGTGGATGCTTCTCTTACACTTTACGGTGCTGACGGTGCTAAGGGTCAGAGCTTCGTTCTGACTGCAAATGAGCCTCATGCCCTTATTCCTTCACCACTTTATCTCGCAGGACAGGGCATACTGACATCATTTGAAAATATCACGTTTGAAAATGGACTTCTCAGCTCAACAGGTGAAGACGGCTCGATTTCTTTCTCTGTTCCCGCATTTACAGCATCTTTTGATTCTGTAGGCATTGGAGATGCTGAGAAATACGGAAATATTGAGGGTGTAGGTCTTTGGTTATATGGCGATGGAAAGCTCACAATCAGAGGAGCAGGTTCGATTCCGGATTATGCTTCTTACGAGGAGACACCTTGGTTTGGCAAGGCGGTTACCGATATTGAGATAACAGAGGGAATTACAAGCATTGGCGCAAATGCATTTGCAGAATTTTCAGCAAATGTAAATATTCCTAAATCGGTTTCGGCAATAAGCACAAGCGCACTTAAGACAGACTCAACGATTTTTAGCTATGATAATTCATATACAAAGACATTTGCTGAGGAAAACAGCTTTGCCTTTGTTAATCTTGGCGCTGTGGGCACATTTGGTACAGATGTTTATTGGCATCTTGACCTTAAAAGCGGCGTTTTCACAATCACCGGAACAGGAACTACGCTTTATGCTCACGATAATGACGGAAATGATTACAAGCCAAATGCTTCGCCTTGGACAGAGTCAAATTGGACTCCCGCACAGCATTATCCATATCGAGACAGCATTAAAGAGATAATTATTGAAGCTCCGATAACATTTATTCAGGACTACTGTCTGTCTATTATTAATAATTGTACCACAATTGAGATGCCGAATTCCTTTACCGGCTCTAATAGTAAAGGTTATAATATTTGGTTCCACGGAATGAATGCTCTCAGCTGTGTTTACACAAATGGACAGACTCCAGAGGCCGGAGTTGCCAATTTCTCAAATCTTACTATTATTGGCGACTATTCGATGGTAAATAACACCAAGATCACAAAGGTTATCTTTAATGATGCGGTTAAATCTATCGGAATACAGGCATTTTACGGATGTAAGGGTCTCACCTCTCTCGATTTGCCTTCTTCACTTACTACTCTTGGAAAACAGGCTTTTTACGGTTGTACAGGATTAACCTCGCTTGTCCTGCCGAAAGCTTTAACAAGCGTTGACACAACTGCTTTTGATGGCTGTACAAATGTATCTTCACTCACTGTTTTGAATGAAGTTCTTGACATTTCTGCTTTTGCAGCAAATCTGACCGGGCTTAATCAGATAATTGCACCGTCAGGCTCGCCGGCAGAAGCTTATGCAAGCACCAACGGCATTGCATTTGAAGCATATGAGGAGGTTATTGCAAGCGGTGAATGCAGCACAGACCTATATTGGAAGATTGTGAATGAGGATGGTCTGCAGGTTCTTAAAATCTACGGCACAGGCACAACTCTTTCAAGCGGTATTGCTAACTGGGGTGATACATCTGTTGCGCCCTGGGCAGCTTATTATTCGACAATTCAAAAGATAGTTATTGGCGAATCTGTAACAAATATAGGCAATTTCTGCTTCTATTCTATGGGAGATGCGCTTACAACCATCGAGATAACAAAAAATCTTAAAAGTATTTCAAAGGGAGCTCTTTCGGGCTGCCGAAAGCTCTCAACTATCTATGTTAAGGGTACAACTCCCGTTGTTGGAACATATGATCTTTCTTATGTAACCGATCTTTCAGGCGGTTATCAGTTTGATAGCAGTGGTCAGGGTGTTTGTACTAATGTTACTCTTGGCAAAGATCTGACAGGTGTTATCGGAGATAAGTCTTTTGCTTATCTTGATTCGATTACATCCTTGACTATTCCAGAG
>JAZUQN010000180.1:0-14831 GCA_045605745.1 Eubacteriales bacterium | reverse complement strand
ACTCCTTGGCTCACAGAACGACATGGCTACGATCCGACTTATGAGAAATTCACCAAATCAATAAACTTCACGCATCGTGATTTTTCTTTGCGCCTGTTTTGCCAAAGAAAAAGCGGATAAACGCATGAGATAAGCATCGTTTCTTCTTTTTGCTCATGCCGCATGGCAGTCCCTTTGGCACGCCCCAAAGGGACGAAAATGCGCTTAGAGGAAAACGCAGTTTTCCTCTAAGGACTCCTTTCCTTTGCACCACCAACGCTCCTGCGAAAATGCAGTCCTGCATTTTCTTATGTCGCTGTCTGCCATTCTACTTACCTTATTGCGCCAAAAAGCACCGGCGCAATAAGGGTGTATCATACCGCACATTGCTTTCGTCTGTGGTAAGAGACTGACCATAAAAACTTCGCAGTGTGCTCCCCTATGTCTCCCCGATAAATCATAATTTGTTTTTCAATGCAAAAAGGGCTGAGCATTCAGCTCAGCCCTCTAAGATATTATTTTAGTCTCCAAGTGTCTGTGTGGTTACGCTTCTGAGTTACAAGATCCTCATCGGTGTAGGTTGTATAATAGTCATAGCTTCCTATGGCAATTTCATCCACATTTTTTGAAAGATCGCAAACAACTATCTGAAGTCCATAGCAAACAACGGATGCAGCGTCCGAAACAACTATTTTGTGGTTTTTAGCCGGATTGCCTGTATAATGATAAATTCCATTTGCGGTGATAAATGTATAAACTGTGGAGGAGGACGCCTTGTAATTTCCAAGCAAGGCTCTGTTATAATCACCGATTGCATCATTTGATGTGAGATGCAAGCTTCCGTCCTCATTCACACTTTCAACAGTAAATACATCCGGAGAATATCCGTCTATAGCAATTGCATCCATGAGGAATTTGATAACTGTGGATTTGAAGGTCTTTTTGTAAAGTGTTGTTTTTCTTGCGGCATCAAGCTTATTAAGGTCTTCAAAATCACTGTATTTAAGATCGGTTTGCTTAATTGCATTTCTTGCATCAACATAATTGCAAAATGCTTCGTATGGCAGATTTTCTGTTGAAACGCCGTTGATAGAAGCTATCTTTATTTCACTATAAACTCCAGTGCCGTCTGTAATTGCTTTTTTTATCGTTAAAACATCGTAATAGTCAAGAGCAAAATCATTAGTATATGGGTCAAATGCAACAAAATCAAATGGGAATCCAACAGGCTGAGTTTCACCGGGTACAACTGCCCAGCCTGCAACATACTGTGAAAGAAGAACTGCATCTCCGATAGACACCTCACCGTCTGCATTTACATCAGCAGAATAAGGATCAAACCTGCTTACCTGCCAGCCTGCGATATACTGAGCAAGGAGAACCACATCTGAAATGTCTACATGAGCATCATGGTCAACATCGCCCGGTTTTTCAATGTTACCAACAACGAACATACCTGTTTTGCTTGTGGAGAAGGTGATGTTCTCCGTGTTGTAGGTTGAAGCAAGCCATGTTATATTATTTTTTTCATCGATATGATAGATGCGGTTAACTCTTCCAACAAATTCTTCGGGCAGAGAAAGTGAATATGTCACTGTAGCACCGGGAGCAATATTTTTTCCGCTGCGAACGAGGTGTATGGTATATGCCGCAATATTGCTGCTTTCAAATTCTGCCACAACAGTCTCAGGAATATCAGCCGAATCAACATCAGAAACGCAAAGCTGAATGGCGCCTGTGTTGCGGAGTCCATTATCGATGGTCAGTCTGAAATCATCACTGATATATTTATACATTGTGGCTTTTCTCTTCATGCCATAAAGCTCTTCTGTGAAATATTCGTGTGCACCGCTTCCCTCACAGAAATAGAATCTGTCAAAGCTCTCGCCCGGGATGAAAGCCTTTTTTTCAAAGGTTGTACTATAGCCGGCAACAACCATTATCTGAAGCTTTGTGAGTGTTTTGAACGCTTCTGCCGGAACATTTTTCAGGCTCATTGGCAGGAGAAGCTCTGTAATTTCGGTTACAGAGGAAAAGGCATCGGGAGTCATTGTAATAGTGCCGCTTCTGAGGGCAAGTCTGCCATCTGCGGAGCTATCCACCTTAACAAGATGATCGCAGATATAAACGCAGCAGTTTTCTTTGTTATCAGCATCATTTATGGCTGCTGTAGCATCAAAAGCTTTTGTACCAATGGCGGTAAGGCTTTCCGGAATTGTAATATCGGAAAGAGCTGTACAGCCGCTAAAGGCTTCATCGCCTATAGTTTTTACTCCCTCTGCCACTGTCAGCTTTTCAAGAGCTGTGCAGCTCTTAAAGCAACCTTCACTTATGGCAGAAATGCTTTTTGGTATTGAGATCTCGGAAAGGGAAGTGCAGGAAGCAAAGGCATCTGCACCAACAGTTCTAAGGGTTGTGCCAAGGTCTATCTTCACAAGGTTTTTGCATCCCTCAAAAGCATTTGCGGCAACGGCTGTAACTGTTTTTGGAATTGTATATTCTGTGGCTTCGTTGCCTGCGCTGTATTTTATCAGTGTTCTCATATCATAGCTGAAGAGAACATTGTCATCAGCCTTGAAATATCTGTTTTGAGTGCTGACCTCGATGGTTTCAAGCTTATCGAAATATTTTGCAAAAACACCGGTGGAAAGTGAATTTATATTTGCACCGATCTTCAGTGTTTTAACACTGTCGACTCCGCTACTCAAGACGAAAGCATCCGGAGCTATGCTCACGATTCGCTTACCGTTTTCATCGGTGTCGGGAATGACCACTTCATCCGATGAGATAACAAACTTAGTGATTTCAACAGTTGAAAAGCCTTTGCTTTCAACCTGGAAATCAGCCGCACCCACAAGCACTGACATAAACAGAGCAATAGAAATAACGGCAAAGCAAAGAGTTAGGATTCTTTTTTTCATTTTCATACCTCCAAAAAGCTTTTTCGCAGAGGATAGACCTCAATATTTTCTTTATTTTACCACATTTGAAGAGTTAAGTCAAGGATATTTGATAATATTAATAATTGCACTAAAAAGCAGGGCTCATCACTTTATAAAGCTTAGTGCTTTTTCAGCATCCTCTTTTGCAAGGATTCTAAGCTCTCCTGCCCTTTTTGACACTTCGGCGCAGATAGCTTCTCTGCACTCAAGAAGCTCGCCGGCTCTCTTTGCTAATTCCTCGGAATTTACACTGCAGGCATCTATCGAGCAGAATTGATTGGAATATTCAAGAAAGGCGGCAACTTTTGGGTCATAAGAGATACCAATTGCGGGTATTCCCGCAGTGCTTGCATAGATAAGCATATGCAGCCTCATGCCAATGACAAAGGACATATCCGATATAATAGAGACAACCTCTCTTGCGCTGAGTCTTTTCAGCATAGGGCATTTTTTCCCCAATCTTTCTTCGACCAAGGCTTTTGTATCAAGGCAGATGCCGTCATCGTGTGTTTTTTGAACAGGGATAAACACAGGGGTCTTGCCATATCTTTCGCAAATGAGTGCAATGCCATCTGCTATGGCTGATATGAAAGAAGCTCTGTCCGAGGCACCGCTTGAGGTTTTGAGATTTTGCCACTCTCTGAGAGAAACCGCAAAATAGTCACCGGGATTTTCGATTTCGGCACACTGAAGAATGTAATCCTTTCTTTCCTTGCTGGCAGGAGGAAGTGTGAGTGCCGGGTCTGCGGTTATGCGAACGGCATTCATCACATCATCAGTTGTGCCTATTTCCTTTAGAAATTCATATGAGGATGGCTCTCTAAGACTTATGTCATCAGCACGCGAAAGGATCTTTTTCACCTTTTCGTGGCTTCTTTTGCCATATAGAGGGCCGATTCCATTGGCGTATATCATAGCAGGAAGTCCAATTTTTTTTGCAATGTTTATTATCTGAACATAATATTCAAGGGATTTTGCGCTTGTATTGTTCTGGAAGAGAGAGCCTCCACCGCTTATAAGCAATTTTGCGTGCTTCATTTCACGAATAACGGAGAAAATATTAAATCTTCCAACGCATTTAACGCCAAATTTTTTGCTCATCCTTTTCGGATCACGTGTGAAAGCGGTGATTCTGACCTTGGGGTCTATTTCTTTCAACTCCTTGATTATCGAAACAAGAAGAGAATCGTCGCCCATATTTCCAAATCCGTAATAGCCGGAAAACAGAATATCACCATATTTTTTATAGTCATAAGGATACAGCGATTCATAGACCCTCATGCAGTCCTTTGCCATTCTTGCAGCAGAATAGTTTTCCTCGATAATGCGGCGGTTTTTTTCACCGATATCAACTATTTCTTCTTCATTCATATCAAGAAGTCGGCAAATATCACTGTAAAGCAGCTTCTCGCTTGATTCTGTGCAGCCCCTGCAGCAAAAATTGGTTTTTATCGCAATATCAAAATTGTCATCGTTCAAAAGACCGATATATCCCTCGTTTCCTGCTATAACAACCGGTTTTGATGCGCTCATAGCCTCAAGAACCGCTCTCGAAACACCAACAAATATATCGCCCAGAGCGATAAGCTTGTTGATATCGGTTCTCGGGCCCGTCATATACACAAACCTTTCGCCCATCTCTTTGTTTGCTTTTTGAGCCAAGCTGTTTACATAGTCAAAATCGTTTCCGCCGCCAACTATAATAATGTCGGTGTCGGGATATTTTGCACGCAGCTTCGGAGCAATTTCGGCAAGCATTCTTGCAACTCCGCTTCTGTCGGCATCCATTCGGCTGACATAAACTATCCTTCGACGTCCGCTATCAAGCGAAAGCTCCTTTTCGATATCCGAACAGTCGACATCCTTTGAAAATTTTTTCATATCGACGCCGTTTATAGTGACAGATATATTGTCGGAAAAAACGCCGTAATTATCAATGACATATTGCTTGATATCTTCGCTTACGGCAATGGTCTTTTCGCCCCAATCGGATATCTTTTTAAGAAGGGCATTTACCTCAAAGACCCAATGGGCAGAGGTGACAAATCTGAAATGCAGACGCTTTTTAAGAAGACCGCAGATAAATGCCGGTATTCTTGCATGGGCGTGTACTATATCAAATTTTTCTTTTTTTATCAGTTTTTTAAGGCCGAAATAGCTTTTTATAACAGCAAACGGGTTCTTTGTGTGAAGGGGGAGGCGCACATGGCGTATTCCACATTCCTTTAGCTCCTCCACATAAACTCCGCCATTTGAGGCAACTATGATTTCGGCTCCCATTTCTTTAAGGGCTCTTGAAAGCTCAAGCACGTGGGTTTCTGCACCACCGATATCCAGCCCCATAAGAGTCATAAGAATTTTCATTGCTAAGTTCCTTTTCTATTATATAGGCTGTCGCACTGCGACAGCCTTTATATATTTGATTATTGCCAAGAAATCGGATAAAAAATCTTATTTTTCAAGGCTCTTCAGATAAACAATTGATTCTGCAATAGTCTTTTCAAAATTATCGCCAAAGCTTCCTTCAAGAGAAATATTGCGTGCCTCATATCCGATCTCGTCAAGAATGTTATAGAACCTTCTGTATAGCGCATCATCACCGTCTGTGGGCAGAGGGTATATTCTGCCGTTTGTTGGGCTGGCAATATGCACATGACTTACAAAGCCCTTGTACTGACGGAGCTCCTCGACCGGTGTACCCATTACCGCCACATGATAAAGGTCAACAAGCAGCTTTATATGAGGATCGTTTACAGCCTTTATGTATTCCCAAGCCTCGGCGCAGGTGTTGATGATGTTGGTTTCCTCTGCACGAAGCTCCTCAAGACCGATAGTGATATCATACTGTTTTACAACGGGAACAACAAGGTCAGATAGAAAATGAGTGATATCTGCTTTTGCTCTTTCTCTATCATATCCTTCGGGAACGTTGCGGGATCCGCCGCTTCCAAAAATAACGCTCTTAAAGCCGAGCTTTGCTGTACGCTCAAAATTTCTTTCAAGGAAGTCTTTTATTTTGTTATCATCCATATCCGGACCGCAGGTTTTGATGTCGCCTGGCATAAATGAGTTGCAGGAAGCACAGGTAAGACCGTTGTCCTTTATTGCCTTCGCAAAAGCATTTAGTTCAGCATCTGTTGTCATTGAAAGGGCAGCGAAGCCGGGTTCAACAAAATCATAGCCAAGCCTTGCCAGGGTCTCAATGCCTTTTATGTTTGTTGGGGCGATGCAAACGCCGTAATTGAATTTCATATTGATCTCCTTATGGATATAAATGTATTTACATATTTTATATTACCACACCCATTTGACACTGTCAAGATTTTTTTGGAAATTGAGGTGGATAAGCAAGAAGTATGATGTATATTTGTGCAAGAAGCAATATTAGAAATATTTTATTTGCTGTTTTCTCTTTATGATAAAGGGGAATCGTAATTCAGAACGCTTTATTTAAATATGCATTTTTTTGCATTGGGCAGGAAAATATATGTATAAAACACGTTATTTTGTTTTTTTATACATTATTTTTGGAGAAAATTCAAAAATCTATTGACAAACCTTTTTTTTGGTGTTATAATAGCCGTGTTGAAAATCAAACTAAAGGCGTTGATCAAAAAGGAGTACATTCGCTGAAAGCCTGAAGAGAGCTGTCGGTTGCTGCGAGACAGTGGTGAGTATGGTCTGGAAATACATTTTGGGAGCTGTGCACCGAAATCCTTGATTTGTGGGGAGAGTAGACTGTAACGGTGGCCACCGTCATATGGCAGGACATGGATTATGTCCATAAGGTTTTCGCCGTGAGGCGAAGATGAAACAGAGTGGTAACACGGTTTTAATATTGAAATCGTCTCTGTATCCGTTTGGATACAGAGATTTTTTATTTAAAATTGACCGTCTTAACGGTTAATATAATTTGTCTTAGGAGAAAATATCATGAAAAACACTAAAAAAATTCTTTCACTTGTAATTGCGGCTGTGATGATGCTTTCGTGCTTCGCTCTTGCTTCCTGCTCGGGAAAGAAGGATGATGGCAAGTATACTATAGGAATTATTCAGCTTGCTCCCCACGATGCTCTTGATGCAGCAACAAATGGCTTCAAGGCTGCTATCGTTGAAGCACTTGGCGAAGAAAATGTTGAATTCCTTTTCGTAAACGCTCAGGGCGATAACAATGCCTGCACAACCGCTGTAACCGACTTTGTTTCAAAGAAGGTTGACCTTATCATGGCAAATGCAACCGCTGCTCTTCAGGCAGCTTATAACGGAACTGCAAGCATTCCGATTCTTGCAACTTCGATAACAGACTATCCCACAGCCCTTAACCTTGACAGAGATGCTTATGCGGCATCAAACGGTGTTATTGGCAACAATGTTTCGGGTACAAGCGATCTTGCTCCCCTTGATAAGCAGGCTGAAATGCTCGTGGAGCTTTATCCCGAGGCAAAGAATGTTGGTCTTCTCTATTGCTCCGGTGAGCCTAACTCACAGTATCAGATAGATGTTATAACACCTCTTCTTGAGGCTGCCGGCAAGACCTGCACTCTTTATTCCTTCTCAAACTCTAACGATGTTGCGGCTGTAGCGGCAAAGGCTGCTGCAAGCTCTGATGTGATCTACATACCCACAGATAACACTGCGGCAGACTGCACAGAATCTATCCTTGGTGCTATCGGTGATGTTCCTGTTATAGCAGGTGAGGCGGCTCTTTGCTCCGGATGCGGCGTTGCAACTCTTTCTATCAGCTATGAGGAGATAGGCAGAAAGACCGGTGAGATGGCTGTTAAGATCCTTAAAGGCGAGGCAAAGGTAGAGGAAATGGCTGTTGAATTTGCTTCTTCTCCTCAGAAGATGTATAACAAGGCAAGATGTGAAGATCTTGGCGTTGACATTTCAGCCCTTGAATCAAATGGATATGTTGCTATAGGAGAATAATAGAATAACTGAAAAGGAAATTAGAGCGGATGTGATTTTTCTCGTCCGCTCTATCGGAATTTAAAATGTTTATTAGTTGGCTTGGTTCTTTGCCGGATGCCGCCTCCCTTGGTATAATTTGGGGTATAATGGCAATCGGTGTTTACATTACATTCAGAATACTTGACACCGCAGATATGACGGTTGATGGCTCTATATGCACAGGTGCTTCGGTGTTCTCTATGCTGATCATCGCCGGCGTGCCCGTGCCCGTCTGCCTTGTTGCTGCCTTTGTGGCAGGTGCTGCTGCGGGACTTGTAACGGGTATGCTCAGCACATTTATGGGTATTCCGCCCATACTTGCCGGTATTCTTACTCAGCTTATGCTCTGGTCAGTAAATCTTAAGATTATGGGCAAGGCAAATGTTGGCGTTTCCGGCAGAACATTTCCCGTTTGGATATCGTCTCTTTTTGATTCCACAAAAAATTTGTTGGTGCTCGGAATCATAACAGCTCTTTTTGTGGCTTTTCTATATTGGTTCTTCGGAACAGAGTTTGGAACAACGCTCAGAGCAACCGGAAATAATCCCGCAATGAGCAGAGCACAAGGTATTAATACAAATGTAACAAAAATTTTTGGCCTTGTGCTGTCAAACGGCGTGGTGGCTTTTTCCGGAGCACTGCTTGCGCAGTATCAGGGCTTTTCCGATGTAAAAATGGGGCAGGGTGCCATAGTTATCGGTCTTGCGGCTATAATTATTGGAGATGCGGTGTCGTCAAGAATTTCCAAAAATTTTGCTGTGCGCCTTGTTGGCGTTGTTCTTGGCGGTATCATCTACTATTTCGTATATCAAACTGTAATCTTCCTTGGCCTTGATGCGGACCTTCTCAAGATGCTCTCCGCAATCGTGGTTGCATTCTTCCTTGCAGTGCCATACTGGAAGAAGAAGTATTTTACCAAAAAGAAGAAGATAGTTGAAAAAGAAGAAAAAAATGTGGAAGAGAAGGAGCAGGAAAATGTTGGTGCTTGACAAAATAACAAAAGTCTTTAACCCCGACACGGTAAATGAAAAGATAGCTCTTTCAAATCTTTCTTTAACCATAAATTCGGGCGATTTTGTAACCGTTATCGGAGGTAACGGCGCAGGAAAATCTACCCTTATGAATGCGCTTACAGGCGTTTTTGAGCTGGATGCCGGCACGATAACCCTTGACGGTGAGAATATAACTCATCTTTCAGAGCACAAAAGGGCAAAATATTTTGGCAGAGTTTTTCAGGATCCTATGCTCGGAACAGCTCCGGATATGGAGATTCAAGAAAATCTTTCTCTTGCATACAGACGCGGCAAAAAGCATGGCCTTGGCTGGAATATTTCCGCAAAGGAAAAGACAATTTACCGCGAACAGCTTGAAAGACTTGGTCTTGGCCTTGAAAATAGAATGACTGCAAAGGCAGGTCTGCTCTCCGGGGGGCAAAGGCAGGCGCTGACACTGCTTATGGCAACTCTCGTTCAGCCAAAAATGCTGCTTCTTGACGAGCACACAGCGGCACTTGACCCCAAAACTGCTGAAAAGGTGCTTATGCTCACAAAAGAAATCGTTTCCGAGAATAATCTCACCACTCTTATGGTAACCCATAATATGCAAAATGCTATTGATTATGGAAATCGACTTATTATGATGTGGGATGGAAAGATTATTTTGGATATAGGCGGAGAGGAAAAGAAAAAATTGACTGTTGAAGCCCTACTTGAAGCATTTTCAAAGGCAAGCGGAAGCGCTTTTGCAAGTGATAGAGCGTTGCTATCATAAAAATAGTGAATATCGCCAAAAAAGAATTGGGCAATTGTGCTTTTTGACGAAAATTATGTTTTGAATAAAAAAGTCATAAAAAATTCATAATTGCGTGGTATAATGTGCTAACTAACCCAACTTGGGTAAAAAAAGGAGAAAAATTATGACAAAGAAGCTTCTTTCACTGTTTCTTGCTATGGTAATGCTTCTCTCCGTTATGGTGCTTGCATCTTGCGGTGAAAAGACCGGAAACAATGATATTGAGGAAGACGATACACTTAGCTCTCGCGAGATCGAAGAGAGCAAGTTTATCGAAACATATGACCCTCGTCTCACTGCGGAGACATATGTGCCCGGCGGCGCAGAGGACGTATCTTATAATGGTTACGACTTTACATTCCTTAACTCTGCTGCTGTATACTATATGTATATCTACCTCGACCCCGATATGACCGGTGACGTCCTTGATGACACCTGCTTTGAGAGAAACCTCTTGGCAGAGGAAAAGTTTGATATCACCATCAGCGAGGAAACACAGCCTTATGCAGATCTTGCATCCTATGCAAAAACGCTCATCCTTGCAGATGAAGATGTTTATGATGCAATGTACATTCCTGCAGCAAAGCTCACTCCCCTTATATCCGAAAACCTATTTTATGACCTCCTTGAGATCGAAGAGCTTCATATTGATAAGATTTGGTGGGACCAGCCTCTTATCACAAGAAATATTATTGAAGACCGCCTGTTCTATGCAACAAGCGACCTTAACCTCATGGCATTTGAAGGTATCTGGTGTATGTACTTCAATGAGGATATGATGAATAACCTTGGTCTTGAAGCTCCATTCCAGCTCGCACTTAGCGGAAATTGGACCTTTGATGAGCTCAAGAAGTACTGCGCAGCAGCAGCATCTCTTAACGGTGATTCCACATTCGTATTTGATGTAAACGGTAACGCTACATACGGTATGGTTAACTTCGGTAACTCTCAGTATATGGCTTACGGTCTTGGTGCAGAGTATTCAAGCCGTGATGAAAACGGCAGATACAAGTTCACAGCCGATACAGATCCTCACTTCTCAACAGTTTGGGAACAGCTTATTAAGTTCTACGGTCCTGATGATGGACTTCAAGTTACAGGTACAGCTACCGACCTTGATCCTGACGGATACTACGGTATCTTTATGGCAAACCGTGCCCTCTTCCTCCATGCAGAGCTTAAGGGCGCAACAATGCTTCGTGAGTGGGAAGGCAACTTCGGTCTGCTTCCCCAGCCTAAGTTTGATGCAAATCAGGAGGATTATAACTCCAACATCTTTAGTAGCTGTCTCTCCTTCTGTATTCCTAACACAAATACAAATCTTGAGAGAACAGGTACAATTATCGACTACCTTACATATGAGTCCTATGCAGAGCTTATGCCCAGATACTATGATATCCATGTATCTTTGAAGGCACTTGGTAAGAAGGATTCTATTGATGTCCTCGGTCTTATCCGTGGTACTCGTGGATGTGAGGTTGCAGTTCCTTTCGGATGGGCTGCAGATCTTGGTACTGACCTCGCTAAGCTTGCTACAAACAATGAGCTCTCCATTGCTTCAACAATTGAGAAGCATAAAGAGTCTATCATTGCAAATATTGACAAGACTTATGAGGAATATCCTGCACTCAACCACGCAAACGGTGAGTAAATTCAGATAGTAAATATAGCAAAAGGCTGTCCATGTATCATGGACAGCCTTATTTTATGTGCTTATAGAAGTGTTAGTTTTTTAAACAGGAGTTTATGGGGGAGTTTAATTTGACAAACAAGAGCACACTGTGAGTTTTCTGTGGGACAATCGCTTATCACAGACGGGGGCAGTGTGCGGTATGATACACCCTTATTGCGCCGGTGCTTTTTGGCGCATACTAAAGACACTGCCATGCGGCATGAGCAAAAAAGAAGAAGGGATTATTTATCATAATCGTTTATCCGCTTTTTCTTTGGAGAAACAGGCGCAAAGAAAAATCACGATGCGTGAAGTTTATTGGTTTGGTGGATTTCTCATTGCATCGTTTGACATATTTTCACAGAAAATATGTCCGTTTATTTATCAAAATCCTTCGGCAAAAAGAAAACGCCGCTAAGAGAGTTCCGCCTCTGTGGAGGCAGCAAGCGCACGCACGCTTGACCAGCGCGACCTTTTGAAAAAGGTCGGCCAAAACTTTAACAGGTTAGCTATCACAACTCCCCGCAAATCAAAATTTATTTTATTTTCAATTATTGTTTCACATTAAAAATTACTTTTTGTTTAAACAATACTGCTCTCAGCACTAAATGCTATATACTTTAAATTTGAAATAGCTTCAAGACATCTTTTTTTTGTTCCATAGCCTTCTCCGGTTGCAATGATATTACCATTTTTTGCATGAACGGTAAAGTTGTAGCCTCCGGTTTCGTGTTCATCGATGCAAAAAATCTTGATTTTTGGGTATCGCAAGGGTTCAGACAGTGTTAAAGCATCTTCACTTCTGTCGTCAATTTGTGCATCCGAATTGATCCTTAGGCTTGCAATACCTTTTTTGCACACGCTAAGAGTTTTATAATAACCGCTGTGGGCAAGTGTGGTGCCGCTGAAGGTGATAAGTTGAAATGAGTATTCTCCGGCTTCATTCTGCCTTATTTCATATCTTCCTTTTGCCATAATATTTCTCCGTCACTGTCTATCGATGGTTATAACAGCGAAATAGTTTTCATTAATAGATTTTATTCTTTCGGAAATCATTTCACATACTGCTTCATCGCTGAGCTTTACCTCAAAGGGAACAACAACATCGAAAATCAAATTAGTATGGGTCGTTCCCGGAACTATTCTGAAATCATGAATATTCATCTTCTCGTCTATTTCCAAGGCTATAGCATGGGCTTTTTGTCTCAGCTCATTTGTTAAGGGATCACCAACCGCAATCGGGTCAAGGTGGATAACTCCCTGAACTCCAAGCTCATTGTGTAATTCTTTTTCAATATTGTCGATAACATCGTGAGAGGCAAATATATCTTTTCCACCGTCAACCTCTACATGGCAGGACATAAAGCATCGGCCCGGGCCATAGTTATGGACGACAAGATCGTGTATTCCCAATGCTTCGGGGTGCGCAAATATCAGTTCCTTTACTTCGTTTATAAGCTCTTCATCGGGTGCAGTACCAATAATAGAGTTGAGGGCTTCCTTTAAAATTCCAATTCCGGCACGCAGAATCAGAATGGAAACTATCACGCCCATATATGCATCAAGCTCAATTTCAATGATTCGGTAGATGATGGTTGCAATGAGAACGGCAGCGGTTGAAAGTGCGTCAGAAAGACTGTCTGCTGCCGTTGCCTTCATAACAGCAGAATCAATGCGTCTGCCCAGCTTGCCATTGAAAACAAAGAGCCAAAGCTTGCCTATCACCGATAGAGCAAGAACTATTATAGCTGCTATACTTGGGTCGGTTTTTTCGCCGCCCCAAATTATTTTTATCACAGAATCCTTTAGAAGCGTGATGCCGATAAAAAGAATGATAAATGAAACTATCATAGAAGCGATATATTCGGCTCTTGCGTGACCAAACGGATGATCTCTGTCGGCAGGCTTTGAGGATATGCGAAAGCTTATGATTGATATAACAGAAGAGCCGGCATCCGAAAGGTTGTTTATTGCATCTGCCGTTATTGCAATTGATGCACTAAGGGTGCCGATGATAAATTTTCCGGCAAAAAGCAGAAGATTAACTATTATTCCAACAATCCCCGAAAGCGTGCCGTAAGCAGCCCTCACAGTGTTATCGGTTGTGTTTTTATAATTTTTAATGAATAATTTGCAAAGAAGTTCTGTCATGTTAGCTCCATTTTAAATATTATTTGCAATAGCATTTCTTATCATTTTACCAATAATGAGGTTGTGGCTATAACACACTTATCCTTTTCAAGGGAAGAAACAATATTTGTGATGATCTACATTTAACACCCCAAAAGATAAATCTGTATACTATATTTTATCACCTGAGGGCATAAAAGTCAATAAAATAAAAAATTCTGTTGACAAAATGGTCAAAAAGAGGTAAAATATTTTTGTATTTTTTTATCAGAGGTGGTTTCATGTCTAAGTTATATATACCTGAGGGGTATTCTTCAGAGCTGACCGTTCGTCAAACCGAGCTTGCTATCAAAAAGGTCAAGGATTTTTTTGAGCGTGATCTCGCTATCGGACTCAATTTGACCCGTGTGTCTGCGCCAATATTTGTTGAAGCAACAAGCGGTCTTAATGATACGCTGAGTGGTGTTGAGCGTCCGGTTGATTTTTCTGTTTATTCAGGCGAACGATTTGAGATAGTTCAGTCATTGGCTAAATGGAAGCGAATGGCTCTTAAGCAATATGAATTTAAGGTTGGCGAGGGACTTTATACCGATATGAACGCCATTCGCAGAGATGAGGAAACAGACAATATCCATTCTATCTTTGTAGATCAGTGGGACTGGGAAAAGGTGATCACAAAAGAGCAGAGAACTATGGAGACCCTGAAAAAAGCGGTTACGAATATATATGCCGCCATACGCCACACTGAGAACTATATAGTTGATGATTATAATTTTATAGAAAGCCATTTGCCGGAGGATGTGACATTTATCACAACCCAGGAGCTTGAGGACAGATATCCCGGTCTTACACCAAAGGAGAGAGAATATGCGGCTGCAAAGGAGCACGGTGCTATCTTTTTGCTTCAAATTGGCGGCAAGCTTCGTTCCGGTGAGATGCATGACGGAAGAGCTCCCGACTATGATGATTGGAGTCTGAATGGAGACCTTATCGTATATTATCCTGTTCTTGATATAGCTCTTGAGCTTTCCTCCATGGGAATAAGAGTTGATGAGACGGCACTTTGGAGTCAGCTCGTGGAGAGAGGCTGCACCGAAAGAAAGGAGCTTCCTTTCCACAAGGCCCTTCTTGCGGGAGAGCTGCCATACACAATAGGTGGTGGAATTGGCCAATCGAGACTTTGTATGTTCTTTTTGCGCAAGGCGCATATTGGTGAGGTTCAATCTTCCTTTTGGCCGAAGGATGTTGTACGTGAGTGCGAAAATCGCGGAGTTAAGCTTTTATAATAAAAAGAGACTTGATCTTTGTATCAAGTCTCTTTTGTTGTAGCGTTTGCTTAATGAAATAGGAAACTTTGCTTTTTT
>JAZUQN010000179.1:0-11251 GCA_045605745.1 Eubacteriales bacterium | reverse complement strand
CGTGGGAGCGTTGGTAGTGCCAAGGAAGGGAATCCTTAGAGGGAAACGCAGTTTCCCTCTAAGTGCGCTTTCGTGTCTTTGGCGCATACCAAAGACACTGCCATGCGGCATGAGCAAAAAAGAAGAAACAGCTGCCTATCTGATAAATCGGACAGTTATTTCTTTAACACTGTATATTAAACACTTTATAATTCTTATAATCTTAATTTGTTAATTTATATACAAATAAATCTAAGATAATAAAGTAATTCTTATCATTTAAAATAACCAAAGAGATTAGTTTTCTCTCCGGTTGCTCATGCCGCATGGCAGTCCCTTTGGCACGCCCCAAAGGGACGAAAATGCGTTTAGAGGCAAACTGCGTTTTCCTCTAAAGACTCCTTTCCTTTATGTAGCCAACGCTCCCTCGAAAATGCAATCCTGCATTTTCTTATGTCGCTGTCAGCTATTCTATTTACCTTATTGCGCCAAAAAGCACCGGCGCAATAAGGGTGCAGCTTGCCGCACACTGCTTTCGTCTGTGGTAGGCGATTGACCATAAAAACTTCGCAGTGTGCTCTTGTTTGTGAAAACACTCCCCGATAAACTCCTGTTTACCGAGAAAAGGGCTGTGCGCAACGCTCAGCCCTTTGCATTTCGTTAAATCTTATAAACCCAACCATAGGTGTCTTCTTTTTTGCCCCACTGGATTCCTGTAAGCGTATCATAAAGCTTCGAGGTAACATCACCGATTCCACCGCCGTTCACGGTATATTCAACATCCTCATAGCAAAGAGTTCCGATAGGAGAAACAACTGCAGCAGTGCCACAGCCCCATGCCTCTTCCAGCTTGCCACTCTTCATTGCTTCAACCAACTCATCAACAGAAAGAAGTCTCTCCTCAACCTCATAGCCCATATCCTTTAGAACCTCAATGCAGCTCTTTCTTGTGATGCCGGGAAGAATTGAGCCCGTGAGCGCAGGAGTGATGACCTTTCCGTTTATTTTGAACATTACATTCATTGCGCCAACTTCTTCAATATACTTTCTTTCAACACCGTCAAGCCAAAGGACCTGAGTGTAGCCTTTTTTTGCAGCCCTTTCGCCTGCTCTTGTAGAAGCAGCATAGTTGCCGCCGCATTTTGCAAAACCTGTGCCGCCGCGAACTGCACGCACATCTTCACTTTCTATCATGATCTTAACAGGGTTGATGCCCTCTGCATAGTAGCTACCGCTGGGGGAAGCGATTATCATAAAGGTTGCTCTCTTAACGCCATGAACGCCAAGGTGCTCGTCGTTGCCAAACATAAAGGGTCTGAGATAAAGAGAGGTTCCGAAGGATTTTGGAACCCATTTTTCTTCAAGCTTAACAAAGGTTGTCAAAGCTTCAAGAAAATCATTTTCATCAAGAAGCGGCAGGCACATACGGTCGGCAGAGGTGTTCATTCTTTTGATATTTTCCATAGGACGGAAAAGCTGAATGCTGCCATCCTCACTTCTATACGCTTTCAGTCCCTCAAATATCTCAGCACCGTAATGAAGCACTGTTGAAGCAGGGTGAAGAGAAAGATTGCCAAATGGGATTATTCTGGCATCGTACCAGCCCTTGCCCTCTTCATAATCCATAACAAACATATGGTCAGAAAAGATCCTTCCGAAGCCCAGCTCGTTTTCGGGGGGGCACACTCTTTCGTTTTCAGTTTTAGTTATTTTGATATCCATTTATATGACCAGCCTTTCGGGAAAAATTACATCTTGTTTTTGCATCACTTTACTATGATAAAATATTATAATACTCATTTCACTCTAAGTCAAGTGATTTTGAAAAAAACAGTAAAAAGATTTTAAAAATATAATAGGACGCCCCAACTCGGACATATCTGCCGAATGGGGCGTTTACCTATCACATATCAATTGTTTATAACAAAAGAATCCTGTGCCAAAAAATCCGAGATATCGGTTTTGAAATATGTTGATTCAAGGGAATAGGGCGAGGAAGTTTTGCCGGATAGGGTGAGAGAGGAGGATACCTCAAAAATAACACCGTCATCCAGATTATAATGATATGTTTCCTCAAGGTCTGTTTCACCATAGGTAAGTGAAAGCGTGAGGCTGTTTACATCTCTCTCTCTTGAGAGAGAACATTTTAAGTCCGAAAGCGTGGTGGTTGTTTTGTCCTCTGACTCCTCAAATTCCTTAACAAGATACATAATGTATTCGTGATCGGGCAGACCAGCAAGCTGATACACCGAATGTTCTCTTGAGGAAACCAAGGTACTGTTTCCGGTTATTTCGTTGATTATCAATATGTTTTCACCATCGCATTTTATAGTTTCTATAAGGGAATTTTGGTTATATGTGCGAATATTAAACTTATCTCCCTCACGCAGTATGCGTTTTCCGAGAGTTGTGCTGTTGTCATCGGCATCGCCTGTGGTAACGGTACATTCCTGATAATAAGATATCCTTATATCATAAAGCAAAAATGCCTCTTTAAGAGTTATGTCCGAGAGTGGAAGCTCCTCTTCAAATTCGTTATTATAAGTCTCTTTTATAAGCAGATCGCTCGGATATTTGTTGTTTTCGGGAGGATCCTCGCTTTTTTCATTGCTTTTCCCAAGAAGACCGGCAAGATATATGCCGCCCATGATAAAGATCACGGTCATAATAACGGCGCTGATAAGCAAAACTGCACGAATGACAGAGCCTGCATCACCGTTTCCAATATTTTTTTTGCTATCTGCCATATGCTTTTACCGTGGCTTTCGCCTATGCGAAAGATCCTTTCCTTTTGATGTAAAAAAGCTCAGCCCTTTTCTGCTTCGCCGTTTTCATCGGCTGTGGCGGCAAGGTTGATAACATGGTTTGATATCTCCTCGTCTGTGGCTATCTTTATTCCGCTTTCAATGGCATCCTCTTCGTTAAACATAGCAGTATAAGCTCTTGTGGCGGGGTTTTTATAAACAAATGAGCTGATGAAGAAAAGTGCGAAGCCGGCTATAAATATGAGTGCCGCCGGAACATAGTATTTAAGCGTTAAAAGCACTGCCGCAATTCCAAGAATACCGCAGATAGAATAAAGAATATTAACGCTTTTTCTCTGTCCGAAGCCCATATCTATAAGGCGATGGTGAATATGGCCTCTGTCTGAGGAAAATGGGCTTTTGCCATGGATAAGACGGCGAATTACTGCAAACACAGTGTCAAATATCGGAAGACCGAATATTGAAAGCGGTATCAGAAATGAGAATACTGTGTGAGTTTTAAAAACTCCCTCGATGGAAATTATCGATAGAAGATAACCAAGAGTTTGAGCGCCGGTGTCACCCATAAAAATCTTTGCAGGATGAGCGTTGAATGGGAAGAAGCCGATGCAGGCTCCGATCACTATTGCAACAACAAGGGCAGAATGAAAATCTCCAAGGATTATCATAACAACAAAAAGTGACATAGAGCATATTGTCGAAACGCCGCAGGCAAGTCCATCAAGTCCATCGATAAGATTTACAGAATTTGTAAGGCCGACTATCCAAATGAGAGTGACGGGGATAGCCCACTTGCCAAGGGAAATCATATCGCTGCCAAAGGAGAAAAAATCAATGGTGACACCCTCAAATATTGCAAACATTGCAACAGCCACCTGTGCTGCAAGCTTAAGCCAAGGGCTGAGGGCAAAAATGTCATCAAGCACGCCCATCATAACTATTATAAGACCTCCGAAAAGGGCAACTGTCAGAAACCTGCTCATTGGGCAAAAGGCCAGAATTGTGAGGGCAAAGCCTATAAAAATTGCGAGTCCGCCGATTCTTGGAATCGGAACCTTGTGCATACGCCTGCCATCCTTTGGAACATCCACAGCACCGATTTTAAATGCAAGAACTCTAACAAGGGGAGTGCATACATATGAAAGCAGGGCGGCGCAAACAACCGCCGCAATGCCGATTATCACTTTAATAAGCGAAGCGTGCATTTCTTTTTATCCTTTCTTTTATGTGAAAGATCAGATCATAAAGCCAACCTTGCGCTTAACCTTCTGCAAGGTCTTTGCAGCAAAATAGGAGGCTTGATCTGCGCCGTTTTTCATAACGGCTTCAAGATATGCTTTGTCTGAAAGCAGCTGATTGAATTTCTCATTGACGGGAGCAAGCGCATCAGCACATACTTCACCGACAGCCAGCTTGAAATCGCCATATCCCTTGCCGGCAAATTCTGCCTCGATCTGCTCCATTGTTTTTCCTGTGAAGCAGGAATAGATAGACATAAGATTGTTTATGCCGTCCTTGCCCTCTGCATAGCGCACCTCGGTGTCCGAATCTGTAACGGCACGCTTAAATTTGCGAATGATAGTATCCTTGTCATCAAGGATATATACAACAGAATTTGTGTTTTCATCCGACTTGCTCATCTTCTTTGTGGGGTCGGCAAGTGACATGATCTTCATACCGCTTTTTTCAATGATTGGCTCGGGAATCGTGAAGGTTTCGGAATATGCCTGATTAAATCTTCCTGCAACGTTGCGAGCCAGCTCAACGTGCTGCTTTTGGTCAATGCCAACGGGTACAACATCTGTTTGATAAAGCAGGATATCCGCCGCCATAAGGGTTGGATATGTAAAAAGACCTGCATTGATATTATCCGAGTGCTTTGCGCTCTTATCCTTAAACTGAGTCATGCGGCTAAGCTCGCCAAACATGGTATAGCAGTTGAGGATCCAAGAAAGCTCTGCGTGGGCAGGAACATGAGACTGCACATAAAGGCAGTTTTTTTCGGGATCAAGCCCGCAGGCAATATAAAGAGCCAGCGTCTCATAGGTTCTGCGGCGAAGCTCTGCGGGGATTTGGCGAACCGTTATTGCGTGCATATCAACAACGCAATAAAAGGTTTGATATTCCTCACTGTATTTTGAGAAATTTCTCAGTGCGCCGAGATAATTTCCGATGGTGAGATTGCCGCTTGGCTGAACGCCTGAAAACGAAACTTTTTTATCCTTAAGCATATTTGTTTACCTCTTTTAGCTTCCAGTATTTATAATCTCTTCTATAATACCACATTTATTCGGTTTTTGCAAGTTTTTGTTCAGAACTTTTACATTTTTATAGACTTTTTGCTTTTTTTGTGATAAAATGCAGTATAAACAATGGTTAAAGGAGACAGAAATGAATATTTTAAAAACCACCCTTAAAATCGGGATAGACAAGCCTATAAAACTGATTCATTTCAGCGACACACATCTCACAAGAGCTGACGAGAGAGACGATGAGCGCAAGATAAGACTTGCCCATGACAGGCAGGCAAGATCATTTCATAAAAACGAGGAGATATATGCAGAAACGCTGAAGATTTGTGAGGGGGATTTTGATGGTGTTCTTCACACCGGAGATCTCATTGACTTTGTTTCCTATGCCAATCTTGATGCAGCAAGAGAATTTGCCGAAAAAACCAACTGTTTTTTTGCCGCAGGAAACCACGAATTCAGTCTTTATGTTGGCGAAGCAAAGGAGGATGCTGCATATCGCAATCAGAGTCTTACGAGGGTTAACGCTTGCTTTAAAAATGATATCAGATTTGACTCCCGAATTATAGGTGGTGTCAATTTCATAGCAATTGATAATTCGTATTATCTTTTTGAGTCGTTTCAGCTTGAAGGATTGAGGAAAGAAGCTGAAAAGGGTTTGCCTATGATACTTCTTTTGCACAATCCCATATATGAAAGCTCGCTTTTTGAGCATCAGATGTCAAGGTCGAATTGCGGATATCTTGTTGCGGTATCGGAAAGCGATATGGAGTGCTATCCTCCGGAACGCCTCGAGCAGCAGAGAGCAGATGAAATGACTCTTGAAACGGTTGAATATATAAAAAATCATCCTTTGATAAGGGGGATATTAGCCGGGCATCTCCATTATGATTTTGAGAGTGAGCTTTGTCCGGGGCTTCCCCAATTTGTCATCGGTCTTGACAGCGCAAGAGAAATTACAATCTGCTGAACGGAGACATAAAATGAGCGTTGATACGAGAGAGCTGTTGAACCGTTTGAAAGCTTCAAAGGATATAAGGGAATTTATACTTCAAAACGAAGAAGAGTTTTTAAGCATACCGCCAATTGAATATCTGAACGAGGCTTTGGCAAGCAGAGATATGAGCCTTTCGGATGTGGCTAAAAATTCGGGTCGGGGCGAATATGTTTATAAGGTTTTTAGGGGTGAGAGAAAGGCGAGCAGAGATGTTCTTGTGGCCATTGCCATCGGAATGAGGATGAGCATTGAAGAATCTCAGCTTTTGCTCAGAATTTCAAGGCTTGCACCCCTTGATGCGAGAAGCAGGCGAGATTCTATAATCATTTATTCAATAAAAGAGGGAAAGGATATTTTTCTTATAAACGACTTGCTTTATGAGCTTGGCGAGAAAACTCTTTAGCACTGCCTCTTAAGCCTGCACACTAAAAATTGGACTCGGAGTCCAAGACACGGAAGAATATTGATAGTATAATATACAATGTATAAGAACCTTAACATTAAAAGAGAGTGTGTTATAATGTCAATATTAAATATTTTTCACAAAGAAGATTCGGGCCAAGATATGCTCGATGCGGGTAGCGCATATGGGCATTGATACAAGAGAGCTGATGAACCGCATATCAAGGGCAGAGGATGTAAAAAGCTTTATCAAAAAACACGAGAATGAGTTTTTAGATCTTACTCCCCTTGAATATTTAAGGCAGATACTTTCCGAGAGTGGTATGCGGCTCTCGGATGTGGCAAAAAGATCGGGTCAGGGAGAATATGTTTATAAGGTTTTCAGGGGCGAGAGAAAGCCCAGCCGTGATGTGCTGATTGCCATAGCTATCGGCATGAGGCTTGAGATCGACCGAATTCAAATGCTTATGAGAATATCGAAGCTTGCTCCCCTTGATGTTAGGGACAAAAGAGATTCGATAATTCTGTATTCCATAAATGAGCGGCTTGAAATAAATCGCATAAATGATCTGCTTTATGAGCTTAATCAAGAGACATTGTAGCATAGTTGAGGTGATATAGATGCGCGAAAGCGAAAAATATAAGCTTTCTGTATATGAAGCAATTGAAACTCTGAGAGAGACAGAGGACGCAAGGGTTGAGCTTGTGAGATCTACCCTTGATGGAGAGCTTTATATAAAAAAGACATATATGGATGACAAAAGAGCCGTTTATAGACAGCTTGCGGAAATAGAAAGCCCCGGAGTGCCAAGGGTTTATGAAATATTCTTTGGTGCAGATACTATAATAATTGAGCAATATATCGAGGGCAGCACTCTTTATAGCTTGATAGAGGAGGGACGTTGCTTTTCGAGGGCAGAGCTTGAAAAGCTGGTCTTTGGACTGATGGATGCTATAGCGGCACTGCATAGGGCCAATATTATCCATAGAGATATAAAGCCGGGGAATATAGTTATAAGACCGGATGGAAGTCCCGTGCTTATTGATTATGGGATTGCCCGTGCATATTCCAAAAACTGCCAAGGGGACACAGAGCACTTTGGAACGATCGGATATGCCGCTCCTGAGCAATTCGGTTTTTCTCAGAGTGATTTCAGAACCGATATATATGCTCTTGGAATAACCGTCAATGAATTGCTTTGCGAGAAAAATTCTTGGAAAACGCTGGATATTGCTGTGGCGAAATGCAAGGAATTTGACCCGGAGCACCGTTTTCAGTCAATAGGTGAGCTGCAGAAGTTTCTTTTGGATGGTGAGAAAAAGAGAAGGGCGGCGTTTTTTGCACTGGGTATCGGTGCAGCGGTGATTTTGGCGGCGATTGTTGTGCTTGCTTTTTTGTTTGGCAAGGGCGGCGGAGCTGACGGGGGTGGAGAATCCGGGCACACAGATGTGAGCCCCGATATAGCAGATACCACCTTTGTCACAGACACGGAGGCAGATGACACAGGCAGAGCAACCGAAAGCGAAGCCTTTGACGACAGAACAGACATCTTTTGAGGAAGAACCCACCGGTGAGGAGCCTGACGAAGAGGAAATGTCTCAGTTTGTTTATGAACCCTTTGACAATAGGATTCTTGACACGGGAGACAGCTATTATCTATGGCCGTGTCTTCTTCTTCATGAAGACGGAGAATATAAGGTCAGAGCTGAGCTTGAGGAGGGCAGACCCGAGGCACTTATTGAGGCAACGAAAGATGGCAAGACCATATCTATAAGAATTGACGGCGGGGAAGAATTTGTTTTCACAGATGATTCGGGGCTGTCAACAGCCTCTTATCCGGGTGGCGGAGATTATGGAGAATTATTCTTTTATGATATGAATAATGATGGTGTGTTTGATATTATCCCCTTGATGAGCAACGGCAGAATGGTCAAGGACTTGACCGGCTATGAAAGCCTACTGAGTAATTATGCTCTTGGCTGGTGCATCTATTCTGAAAACGGAGCATTTAAGAGGGCAGAGGGTGAGATGTGTTCTATTGAATATGGCGGATTCTTTATATATGACACAATGCCCGGATATATTGTGGGAGATTTTCCCGCATATTATAAGCTGACAGACGGAAAAATAGAGATCGCATATTAAAATTGGACTCCATGTCCAAGACTTGATCGACATTTATCTGTATAATGTTATATGGATTTGTTTGTGGCAACAAAAATGTGATTTTTTGCGGACATATTGTCCTAAACCTTGGGACAGATGGGGCACATTTGAAATCTTAGTAAGTATAACGCTTGAATAAAAAACAAAGAGGACAAAAATATTATGAACAGATTTAGACTCAAGACCTTTATTGGAAATGCTGCTACAACGGCCGCTGTGGCTGTTATAGCGGTTTTGCTGATACTGTTTTTTGCAGGAAAAAAGGATGACACGGATAAAAAAGTCGGTGACACAGATGCGGTTGTAAAAGGTGTTGAAACATCTACCCCTGTGGCAGACCTTGATTCAGAGCTTCCCGATGCCGATGAGTTTGAACAGCTTTTAAATAAGGCCATAAAGGCTTGGTACGGTGATAATTATAAGAGTGAATATGCGGTTAGAAATTATAAAGACACTGAAACTACAGATCCCAATGCCGCCTATGACAGCATGATAACTGCCACATATGGGCCCGGAACAGGTTTTGGACTTATGGGCGGAGTGACGGAAGGAAAGGTTGTATATGCTTTTACATTCATAGCTATTGCAGGTGCAGATTTGGATGGAGATTCTCTTGCAGCAGCAGGAACATTTGCTGCAGTGACGGCCATGGTATTTAGTGATGATTATAATACCACGGCAGATCTTTCAAAGCTGTTGCTTAATATTATGGAAAACGGAACTAAAGAACAAGACGATGATAGTATCAACACAACTCTTTCAATTGATGGAATTGAGTATTCTCAAACTATTTCAACCGCAATGCTTGGTTTTTCAGTTGATGCCCGGGACAAGTTGTCCGCAGGAGGCAAAAATCAGACGCAGGCCACAGACAGCGATGCCTCCTTTGGGCAGGGCGTGACATCCTCCGGGATAAGTCAGCTTGATATAACCGAAATTCTCAGTGGAAGAATGAGCTTTGTTGATTTTGAAACTAAAAAAACGGCAAATATAGAAACTTTGCAGGAAATTAATTATAACTATGGAGGCGTGGCATGCCGATTTACGGTTATAGACATTGACCGTGATGGCGGAAATGAGCTGATTATTGAGTATAACAGAGGCGGAGAACTGGCGATAATCAAAAATTTCGACAATAAGCTCACTGCGTTTTATGCTTCTCCACGAGAAATGATTAATCTCAAAACAGATGGCACCATGTCATGGAGCAGCAGTGCATTTGAAAGTGGAGTTGGATACATAAAATTCACAAGCAATGGTATGGAGCAGGTTGAAATTATTGGTTATGATACTACTTTAAATGTTTTCACCGTTGAAGGCAAAAGAGTTACGAAGGCCGAATGTGATAAAGAACTTGCCAAGCAACGAAAAAAAGCCGATGTGAGCTGGACAGAGCTTTTTGAAGGCGAAAGTGGTGGCATTGGCGGAGCGATGAGTGAGCACGAGCATTCTTTTGCAGGGCAGTGGAAAAGCATAGATGCTTCCTCACATTATAAGATGTGCGATTGCGGCGAGCAAAAGAAGGAAGCTCATAGCTTTGACGGTGGCAAGGTGACAAAGGCGTCCACTCATACATCCGAGGGGCAAAAAACATTTACCTGCAAAGACTGTGGATATACCAACAACGAAATGATTGCTGCTGATGTCGATAGTCATAGTTTTGGCGCATGGAAGGATAGCGGTGATGGGAAAAACCATATGCGATCCTGCTACTGCGGCAAGACCGAAACAAAGAAGCACAGACTTGATGGCGGAAGTATAACAAAGGAAGCAACTCATTTTTCAGATGGCGAAAAGACGATAAAATGTGCCGATTGCGGATATAGCAAAATAGAAACGATTGCAAAAACCGATGAGCATGAGTTTGGTAATTGGAGTAAGGTTGACTGCACAACTCATGTAAGATACTGTGATTGCGGTGAAAGTGAGATGGCGGCACACTCTGCTGATAGTGTCTTGTATAAGCAGGAGCCGACTTACAATTACAGCGGATATATAATTTATCTTTGCAATGATTGTGGTTCGGATTATTCAGAGGAGATACCTAAGCTTGATGCACCAAATGGCGGCTCTTCACAAATAGGAACGAGGATAGAGCATCCACAGCTTCGTTGCAACTACTGCGGACACGACGATGGAACAATACAAATGGAAGTCGAAAACGGTGTGAAATATGATGTGAAATGGACCTGCAGTGCTTGCGGCAAGCAAAATTGGAATTATGTTACCTATACGTGGTAATTATCTTTAACCGCACAAAAAGCAATAGTATGCTTCTTTGAAGAATACTATTGCTTTTTTATGTATTTGTTTTCCATTGCTTCAAAGCTGAAAGACGAAAAAACAAAACAAATAATAAAGCCTGACGAATAATGCGATAATAAAAATTTGTGCATAAAGTAAAAATGAAAAAAAGGGGTTGACAAAGGGGAAAAGCTGTGATATAATAAAGGCACGAACTGAGATGGACGTGTCTCAGTGGCGTGCTTAAGATTGGTTTCGCCGGAATGGCGGAATTGGCAGACGCCCGGGACTTAAAATCCCGTGATACGTGAGTATCGTACCGGTTCGACCCCGGCTTCCGGCACCAAGAAGCACGGGAAACTTAATATCGCGGAGTAGAGCAGCTTGGTAGCTCGTCGGGCTCATAACCCGGAGGTCGTGAGGTTCAAATCCCACCTCCGCAACCAAA
>JAZUQN010000178.1:0-9886 GCA_045605745.1 Eubacteriales bacterium | reverse complement strand
ATTGATATCAAGATCATCAATCACTGCTATGAGAGCAGCTTTTGTTATATTTGTCCTGCCGGTTGTTTCGTAACGATATTCTTCCGCATCCTTTAACACCTTGATATAAAGCTGAGGCTTAATGCTATATACCTCATAGGCAATCTTCATATTTTTAGTCCCTTTTCAAGATAAATGTTGCTAACCAAATCAGTGTATAAAGTAGTGGATGCCCTGTATAAATGCCCATCCAATGTAGAAATCGCCAGAGGATACCCTCTTGAAATCGGGTATCCTCTTATTTTTGTGCCTTTAGAGCAAAAGAAACATAAATTATTTGATTGGAGGAAAATCACAATGGCATGGGGAAATATGGTTATAAAAGAAATTATAGAGAAGGCTTTAGCTCCTATTGGTGTAGAGTACCGATTGAATGAGGATAAATCATCTATATTTATTAGACTGCCTTCTAAGGCATTTAATTCAATGGAGTTTGTATTCTTAATCTACGAAAAGAATATAGTAGCCAAATTCCTTAATTATAAAGAGGTCGAGGCTAGTCTCGGCTGTTTTGCATCGATACATAATATCTCACACCGTCAGGGGCGCCGACGGCATTTATATATATTTCTTCTCCAAGGGTGGCAGAGATGCTTTGCGGAATACTGTCCGAATAAGAAACTTAACAATGAATGTGCTTTATACCATATCACAACAGAAAATTCCACATATTTTAAAATATCTATTGCAATTTCATGCTGTTCGTGATAAAATCAACAGTATGCGGAAATGTGATCTTTTCGCAAAGCCATTTGAACATCCCTATTATTGTTCAAATGGCTTTTTACAAGCCGCCGGGATATCGGTATCGGAATTGAGATATAAGAAAGGAATTTATAAATAATGGAATACCGTGTTGAACATGATTCTATGGGTGAGATGAAGGTTCCCGCAGACCGTCTTTGGGGTGCACAGACACAGAGAAGCTGCGAAAATTTTGATATAGGAGTTGGCATTGAAGCTATGCCGGCGGAGATCATACACGCTTTCGGTATACTAAAAAAGGCGGCTGCCATTGCTAATCGCAAGCTTTGTCCCGAAAAAATGACAGGTGAAAAGCTTAGTGCTATTATGGCTGCTTGCGATGAGGTTATAGCCGGTAAGCTTAATGACCATTTTCCGCTTGTCGTTTGGCAGACGGGCTCAGGTACACAGTCTAATATGAACTCAAATGAGGTTATTGCCAACCGCGGAAATCAGATTCTCGGAAAAAAACTACTTCATCCCAATGACGATTCCAATATGAGCCAGTCATCAAACGATACATTCCCAACAGCCATGCACATTGCGGCTGTTCTCATCCTTGAGGACAAGCTTATTCCTGCAGTGGAGACACTTATTTCCACATTTTTGCGACTTGAAGAGGAAAACGAGGGAATAGTTAAAAGCGGAAGAACACATCTTCAAGATGCAACTCCAATTAAATTCAGCCAGGAGATAAGCGGCTGGAGAGCCAGCCTTCAGAAGGATGTTCAGCTTATTAAGCGTTCTGTTGAGCCACTTTATGAGCTTGCCCTCGGTGGTACAGCAGTGGGAACAGGTCTGAATGCACCAAAGGGCTTTGATATCTGTGTTGCTGAAGAGGTTTCAAAGATAACAGGAAAAAAATTTATCACAGCTCCAAATAAATTCCATGCTCTTACATCAAAGGATGAGCTTGTTTTTGCACACGGAGCCATCAAGGCTCTTGCTTGCGATATGATGAAGATAGCAAATGATATCCGTTGGCTTGCCTCGGGCCCCCGTGACGGTCTTGGAGAGATATTTATTCCCGAAAATGAGCCCGGCTCATCTATTATGCCCGGTAAGGTAAATCCCACACAGTGTGAGGCTGTTACCATGGTGGCAGTTCAGGTTATGGGCAACGATGTTGCCGTAAGTATGGCTGCTTCTCAGGGTAATTTTGAACTGAATGTGTTTATGCCCGTTTGCATATACAATTTTCTGCAGTCTGCAAGGCTTCTTTCCGAGGCGATAATATCATTAAATAAGAACTGTGCAGTCGGAATCAAGGCAAATAAAGAAAAGATGCATCACAATCTACACAATTCTCTAATGCTTGTAACAGCACTCAATCCTTATATCGGATATGAGAAGGCAGCAAAGACTGCAAAAAAGGCATTTGAGGACAATATTTCTCTAAAGGAAGCTTGTGTCGCACTTGGATTTCTCACTGCAGAAGAATTTGATAAGGTATTCCGTCCCGAACAGATGGTGTAAAGCGGAGGCGTTGCGGATGCTTGACAAGCGAGATATTAATATTAAATATAAATAAAGAAGAGGCTGTCTCAAATTGAAGTGAACCCCAAAGTTTAGAAGAAAAAATTGCTGCCTTAATTCATCGACTATCGCTGCTTTTTCTTTTCCCCTTGCATTCTTTTCTGAACTAAGGCATAGAGTTTTTTTAGATATTCGATCTCCATTCTAAGTCTTTGGTTCTCGGCAATAATATCTTCTTCTACTTGCTTGTTTAACTTTGGCGGTCTGCCTTTTCGTGTTCCGCTTTCTTTACAAGCTACACCTCGTCTTTCTTTCATCAGACCTTCGGCTCCTTCTTCTATGTATACGCGTTCCCAACTTTGGATCAATGAATGATTTGCTCCGTACTTCCTTCCTGTTTCTCTTATCCCCAAGTGGTTCTCTCGCATATCTAGTATAGCAGATATTTTCAAATTTGACGAGTGGTTTCTGAAACTTTGTCCTTTTTTAGACATAAAAATATGCACCTCCAAATGTGTCTAACTTTTGGAGGTGCATATCAATTTCGCCACAAGTGCTTTTTTATAAACACTCGCATTTGTTAAACGCTGTTAGGATCTATGCCCATTTGGCTCATAAGATGCTTATTAAATTCGAGGGCGGTGTTATAGCCCATACGCTTTTGACGGTTGTTCATTGCCGCTATCTCAAGAATGATGGCGAGGTTTCTTCCGGGACGAACGGGAATAGTGATAGAAGGCACCTTGATGCCGAGGATATCCATTGTTTCACTATCTATACCAAGTCTATCATACATCTTACCTTGAACCCAAGGCTCAAGATTTATTACAAGGTCAATCTTTTCGGTATCCTTTACAGCTCCCATACCGAAAAGTCGCTTTATATCAACTATGCCTATGCCGCGAAGCTCCACATAATGTCTGATGATCTCAGGTGCACTGCCAACAAGAGTTGTTGCAGAAACCCTTTTGACCTCAACAGCATCGTCTGCAATCAGTCTGTGACCGCGCTTGACAAGCTCAATAGCTGTTTCGCTTTTTCCGACGCCGCTGTCGCCAAGGAGGAGCAGTCCTTCACCATAAACCTCAACCAAAACACCGTGGCGAGTTATTCTCGGTGCAAGCTCAACATGGAGATAGGCAATGATGGCGGCAAGAAGGGCACTTGTCCTTCTGGAACTTGAAAGAACAGGAACCTTGCAGATCTTAGCATATTTGAGTATCTCATCAAAGACAGGAAGATCTGAGGAAAATATAATGGCAACAGGCTCAAGCTTCATAAAGTTTTCTATATGAAGATCTCTCTCATTTTCGTCAAGACCTTCAAGATAAGCAAGCTCCGCCTTGCCGAAGATCTGAATTCTTGTCCTTTCGTATTTTTCAAAAAAACCTGTGAGAGCAAGTCCGGGACGCTCAACATCCGGGCTTATTACCTCAATGCTGTCTGCGTTTTCCGGCAGATAGACCTCACTCAGCTGCATTTCCTTGATTATTTTGCTTAGCTTTATTGAATAAATTTCTTCCATGGCAGTACCGCCTTTCTGATTTTGACATATTCTATTTATATTTTAACACAAATTAATATAATTTCAAGTCGTTTTTTCTTAAAATAAATAAAAAATGCTCAAAATTCATAATGCATTAACAATCTTATTATATACTATTTTATATATTGTAGTTTTTGGAGGATCGTTATGTTTAAAATATATATCAAGTCAACGCTTGTTTTGGCAGTGCTTGCACTTTTGCTTTCTGCCTGCTCCGGAGGTGTTAAACCCATAAAGGGGGAAAAAAGCGACAGGAATATCGTTGCAAAGGTTTATGATACGCCCATATACCTTGAGGAGATAAAATATCTGGCCTTCAATTATAAGCTTGAGATGGAAAGAACTTATGGCGAAGATATTTGGAAGTCTGAGGAAAGTGCGGAGAAATACCGTGAGGAGCTTAATTCAAAGATTGAGGCGGCAATGAAGGAAAATGCCACATTTGTTTCTGCTTGCGAGGAATACGGTGTGGATATTTACGATAAGGATACGGAAAAATATGTAAAGGAATATATTGATGGTTTTGCAGAGCAGATCGGCGGAACAGATGAATATAAAAAACAGCTTGCAGAAAATGGGCTCACAGACCATCACCTTCGTTATCTGATAGCAATTGAAGCTTCTCGCGAGGAGCTCAGACAGGCTCTTTGCAAGGACGGAAGCATTGATGACTCGGATGAAATCGCAAGAGAGGCGATCGAAGGCAAGGAATTTATTAGAACACTTCATGTGCTTATACGAAATGACGTTGGCGATGATATAAATGAAAACCGTGCTCTTGCAGAGACTGTGCTGAGTGAGCTTGAGTTAGGGGAGCCCTTTAAAAGGATGATAGGTCGCTATAGCGAAGATGTTTTTATGACAACTACAGACGGCTACTATTTTATGCGTGGCGAATATGAAAGGTCATATGAAGATGCCGCCTTTGCACTTGAAGAAAATGAATATAGCGGCGTTGTTGAGGGCAGTGACGGCTTTTACATAATACAGAGGCTTCCAAAAGAATCTCAGTATATAGAAAAGAATTTTGAATCGCTAAAGGATAGATATCTTTTTGTTAAATTTGAGGAAATCCTTCAAAAAAAGGCAGATGAAGCCGCTATAGATTATACCGACTATGGCAAAAATCTCGATATTCTGAATTTGAAATGATTTTGATCGGAGCATAGGATGAAGGGAAAGAGCAGAAAAAGAAACCGAAGATACAGCGGTAAGCGCAGAAATCTGCGAAATCGCTCAAAAATCACTGTTGTTCTTGTGATTTTGTTTATCATTGCAGTTGTTATTGCATCGGTTTTTCTTGGGAAATACTTAAAGAAAAAGGCAGAAATATCCGAGCAGAACAGACTTAATGAGAAGTTAGATACAGTTGAAACCGAAAATAAAACCGATGGAGATGAGGAGAGTATTCTTTCCCATGTTCAGCCGCCCGAAAGGATAAGTGCAACGTATCTCCCCCATGAGGAGATCGCTTCGTTTGTCGGGGACGATGATAAAAGCTATGTTTCTCTCATTATGAGAGATGCAAAGGGAGAGCTTAAGTATTTTTCGCCCATCGCTCAGTCGCTTGGTATTCAAAGTGGTGATGTTGAGCTTCCTTTAGCCGATGAGCTCATCGGAAAACTGAAGGGAGAAAATTGCTATACCAGTGTTTTTGTTGCACATTCCGGTCACGGTGAGCTGACGGGAGCAGAAGCTAACGCAATTCAAGCCTTTGAGGGTGCTCTCTTTTTTGAGCTTGCCACGGCAGGAGCGGACGAGATAATACTTTGCGGTTTTGAAGATATGGATGGCGGCAGGATAGACGCTTTGTGCGAGCTTTCAAAAAACTATCGCGGCGATGACAGAAGCAGCGTTCCCCTCGGAATTGCTCTGCCATATTCTTTCTTTGCCACAGAAAACGCAAACGAGCTTTGCAGAAAGCTTTATGAGCATTTCGAGATAATGATCGTTGATTATACCGATGCTGTGGAAACAGAAGAAAAGAGCCTTTCGGATATATTCTCAGAAAGAGTTGAAACGATGCAGATGTATTTTTCAAGGTATTCTCTCAGAGTTTTGATAGATGACAACAGTGCCGATTTTTCTGAGATCGAAGCATTGCTCGCAGATATGGCTATTTATTCGGTTCAATCTGTGGCGAGAAAAGAACTGTTTGTGTTGCCCGATTCAGATGCTTAAGAATATGAAAAAGATGAAATTGAACGAAGCTTCTCGATATAAGCTGATAATAACTGATGAGAACGGCAGAGTCTTGTTTCAAAATCATCACACATCAAGCTTTAAAGACGGCATTTTCTCAAAAAGGTGTTTGTCTTTTTCCGATATCAGCTCTCTGAAAAAATATTGGTCATCGGGAAATTATAGAAAAGCAGTGGCTGTTAGGGAGGCTGACGGCGGCAAGCTTTGGCTGCTTACAGGGGCACTTTTTCCATCGACAAGAGTGTTTTCCGGTATTATAACAGATATTGATTTTGAAACAGCTGCCCCTCTTATAAAGGAAAGCTTTAAGAGCATCGAAATATTTGGCGAAATCAATGGAAAAATTACTCGAAGACATGAAAAAATATATGAAGAGCTTGCAGGGGCGGTATGTGTGGCAAATGAGCTGTTTTCCTGTGATACATTCGTAAGTGATTTTCAGCGGTTTGTGACAGAGAGGATAAAAGACATAGCTCATTTTGCCTGCAGCAATGCAGAGATTAATGAAATAAAAATGTGCAGCGAGGCTCCGGAAAATTTCGATGTCGGACTATTTACATTATTTCTCTTGCTTTCGCTTGGTGCTTCATCTGTGTTTTCTGCCAAGAGGAAGGCTGTTTGCCGTGTGTCATGCGAATTATCTTCTGTTTCTGTGGAAATAGCATTTGACCTTGCAGGCTTCGACAGGATACATTTTTCCGATCTTTCTACTGATAGAAAAGCTTTTGAGGCGGCTTTTTCCTATCTGCGGAGCATATGTGAGCAAAACAATATACCGTTTGGCATAGAGATAGGACAGGAGTGCCGCATCAGAATAAATCCCCTGCGAGCAGAGGTCTCGCTGATGGGGCTGAAGCATCCTATGCTTAATATAAAAGAATAAGCAATAGTAGAAGCAGAGTTTGGCTGTCTCCCTTATCGGAGCTTCCCATAAGAAGTATGATGATGGCAGCTATAAGTGCCTCATCACTATCGAAAAAACCTGTCTGCCTCTCGCACACTGAATCTGTTTGCTTTGAAAGAGCTTCTTTTTCGTGAGGCTCTTTTTCTTCACTCTCGTCGCTTTGCGGTGAAGCAATTTGATGATGGAAAATTACCGGATTTGGAGAGACGGCCAATTTTTTTGGAAGCTGAATGTCCTCCCCCTCATTGTGATCTGCCTTGATGGCAGATGGTCTGCCAACCGCATCTCTTTTTTCTTTTGAGGGTTCGGTGTTGAAAGCAACGCCGCTATAATGCTGTGGCACACGGTAATTTGAGTTCTGAATATTTCTGCTGTACATTGATACAATTGCTCCTTAAAGTTTTTCAAACACGTCGCCAAGCCTTGAAAGCTGAATTATCCTTTCGAGTGCTTCCGCCTTGTGTTGACTTAAATATGGCTTGAGTGCGCAGAGAAGCGCCTCTCGGTTTCGGCAGCTCTTGCTTTTATCGTTTCCGGAGCCGAATGCAGAAAGCAGCTTTGGAAGCTTTGTAAGAAGCTCCGGAGGGATATTTTGCATGGTGGGAATTGATGCTTCTTCGGTTTCTTTTCTTTGATGTGCTTCTGATTTATCCTCCGTCTCATTTGAAGTGGACGCATCAGGTGTCTTATCCTCACCGGATCGACCGAGCATACCGGAAATACTTTTGAGAAGCTCGGGATTTGACATCAGTGTTCCCATCATAGCTCTTATCGCATCGGGAGAGGGAACATTGCTTTGCATATCATCCATTTCACTCATGATCTGTTCCTCTTCTTATAGGCGTTTAGCTGCTTTTCGGCATTTTCAAGATCCTTGTCTGTTGCGCCGGAAAGCGCATTTCTTATGGCTTCAATCTCATTTTTTGATATTCCGAAGCCCGAAAGGTCTATTCCGCTTTCCTTTGCAACATCTTCAATGGCTTTTTTTAAGCCGTTATCATCAAGGGAGAGGAGATCGTCGAGAGATTTTTTGTCGAGTTTCATATGAATATCCTCCTTTGGTTTTGTTTTCAGTATATGTGCATTTTGCCGTGAATGACAAAAAAGCATTTGCTTGATACGAAAAGAAATATCAATTTTTCTATTGCAACAAATGAGAATCTGTGGTATCATATATAAGAAATAATTATGCGGAGGCTATATGAGCATATTTGAAGAGCTAAAAACAAAATGCGCAGCCTGCAAGGCTTGTGAGCTTTATAAAACCAGAACAAACTGCGTCTTTGGAACGGGAAATGAAAATGCTGATGTGCTTTTTGTTGGAGAGGCGCCGGGAGAAAAAGAGGATCTGAGCGGCATTCCCTTTGTTGGAGCTGCCGGCAAGCTTCTTGATAAATATCTCTATGCTGTAGATATAAAACGGGATCAAGTATATATTGCTAATATACTTAAATGTCGTCCGCCAAACAATCGTGACCCAAAGCCCGAGGAAGAGGAGGCTTGTCTGCCCTTTTTGCGTGAACAGGTCAAGCTTATGCAGCCTAAGATTATTATCTGTCTTGGCAGAATTTCGGCAATGAAGCTTATAAAGCCTGATTTTAAGATCACAAAAGAGCATGGACAGTGGTTTAAAAAAGGAAATTATTTAATGACTGCTGTATATCATCCTGCTGCTCTTCTTCGTGACCCTCGCAAAAAAGAGGATATGCTTCGAGATATGCAAAACATAAAGGCAAAGCTTGAAGAGCTTTCAATTGATAACTAAAGAAAGAGAAATTAAAAAATGAGTACCGAAGCCTTTTCATCACTTATAGAAATAATGATAGTCCTGTTTTTGCTTTTGGCAACCGGTTTTGCTGCAAGAAAAATGGGGGTTATTGACGAGATTGCATCAAAGAGACTCTCAAAGCTTATCGTAAACATCGGTCAGCCTATGATGATCGTCTATTCGCTTATAAAAATTGAATATTCGGCAGAAAAAACAAGGGCAGGTTTTTCGATGTTTGCACTTAGCATCGGTGTCCACCTTTTCCTTTGCATTTTGGCATTTTTTGCCGCAAAAAACGTCAAGGATTTTAATGAGCATAAAATTGCAGAATTTTCCTTGATTTTCTCAAACGCAGGGTTTATCGGCTTCCCAATATTTGAATCTATCTTTGGTGCTGAGGGTGTGTTTTGGGGTTCGTTTTATGTTATAGGTTTCCATCTTTTCGTTTGGACTTGGGGAATGATAATTCTTGCAAGGGGAAGAGATGATATAAAAATGAATGTGCGCAAGATACTTATCAATTTCGGAACGGTTCCTTGCTTTATCGGAATAGCATTATATCTCCTTATGCGCTGGATAGAGATTCCCGATGTAGTTATCACATATACCGGCTATCTCAATAATCTTTGCACGCCTATATCAGTCCTTATAGTTGGCGCACTTATTGCCACAAGAACTCCAAAGCAGATATTCTGCGATGGCCGTATGTATTATGCTTGCTTTTGCAGACTTATCGCCATGCCGATTCTTGTTTGTATCATAGCAAAGCTTATCGGTTTGCCCGATTATATGATACTTTTCGCAACGGCGGCTGCAGCTCTTCCGAGTGCAACCAACATCACAATGTTTGCAGAGCTATATGACATTGCTCCGGGATATGCGGCGCAAACGGTTGGTGTAACATCCCTTTTCACTGTTGTAACTCTTCCATGTATAATGCTTGCGGCTGATTTTATTGTTAAATTATAATTGGCCGCAAAAAAGAGAGGCGTTTAACACAAGCGGCTCTCTTTTTTGCAACTGCAATCAAAAAATCTAAAAAAATAAATAAAGGTATTGATTTTTTTTCTTTCATCCAGTATAATAAAATGGAATAGGTATTTTTTAAAAGAATTTTGCAATTAGGGGTAGTAATGTTTATAACAAAGGATATTGGCATTGACCTTGGCACTACCAACAGCTGCGTGTCCGTCATGGAAGGCGGCGA
>JAZUQN010000177.1:0-3883 GCA_045605745.1 Eubacteriales bacterium | reverse complement strand
ATTGATATCAAGATCATCAATCACTGCTATGAGAGCAGCTTTTGTTATATTTGTCCTGCCGGTTGTTTCGTAACGATATTCTTCCGCATCCTTTAACACCTTGATATAAAGCTGAGGCTTAATGCTATATACCTCATAGGCGATCTTCATGTTTTTATACTGCTTTTCGGTGACAATGGTGCCGAGAACCTCCAACTGTTTTTCCGGTTCGCCTATTTTTGATATAATAACCTCCGCTTTCTGATACTGACCGGGCTTTTCCCTGCCGCAGCTGGGCTCTATGTTTTTGAAGCTTGTAACTATTTCAAATGCTTCATCGGCTGAAAGACCGCATTTGGCGAGTGCGGCCGTTGTTTCGGTTTCGCTTCGAGAAAATTCAGTTTCAGCGGTCTTTTTCATAAAATCAAGTGCTTTATCAAGCTCCATGCCCTCTCCGATAAGGTCAAACAGTGTTTGGGGTTTAGATTCGCTTTTCCAAAAGTTCTCATCATTTTTCAGGACAGCTAAATATTCCTCAAAACCAAGACCGTTTTCGGCAAAATTATCAAGACGCATATCAAGGGCAAGCTTTTCAATTTTGCTTGCAATCAGATGCTTATAAATACTCAGCTTAGCATCCTCGGAAATATCAAGCTCGGTGAGAACATTCATCTTGTCAAGCTTTTTTTCCAGCCCCTTAATTGCATCCGAATAATTCTTTACCGCATCAAAGGAATCATTTTTAGAAATTCCGGACTTAACCATCTCCTCGTATGCTTCGGTCTCGTTTACAGATAAAGTATCAAAGCCACCTTCTATCCATTCGCGAGCTTTTCTTGAAGATGTTTTGCCGAGCGCAACAGATCTTACACCTTCTATTATATCTGATGCTAATCCTCCTGTTTGAGTTGGGTATTGTAGTTGCTTTTTTCCTTCACGGTTAACAGTATATGAGCCGCCTTCAACTATACTCGGAACGGCATCGGCAACTCTGTCCAAAATGCCTCCCCCATAAGGTGGGATGATATAAAGCAAAGAATCAAGCTCACGAACAAAAGTTTGTATTTTTTTCTTTTCTGATGCATCCGAAGTAAAGGTGTCATATAATGCTTCTACATCAGGTATGGCGGAGCTGATTGGTATTCTACCGCCACCAAGGAAGCCGCCAACGATGGGAATCTCCTCAACAATATTTCGTCCGAGACCTCGAGCTGCTTCGGCAATTCCTTTCTTTTCGGTTTTTAAGGTGTCCGCAAAGCCGGCACCGTCAATATAGTCCTCTATTGCATCAAAGCTGTTTGGCAGCTTATATCCTGTGGCGTCACCAATGGCATCATTCAGAATGTCAATGGGATCAAAAGCAGGCCGCCTGCCGACTATAGCTTCAAATGCATCGTTGAAGACGTAAGAGAGAATAAAAATTTTAAATAAAGATGCCAAAATTTTTGATATTTTTTTCTTATCATCTCCATAATATCGCGGCAGATCTTTAAACATATAACCGAATTGGTTAGCATTTTCGAGCTGGAACTGCGTGAATATCACTGTCAGGAAATTAGAACGGCTGAAAAATGTGGGCATAGCGCCTTTACTTCTATCTGCCATAATTTCTGCAGCCCTTGCATTAGCTCTTTCCATAGCTTCTGCATCAGAAAGTCCATCCTTTTTGCCTTGGGCATATAATGCGCGAACGATAGTTCCCGAAGAAAAGCTGTCAATAAGCTCCATAGGAGTGCCGAGAGCGTCTGCGATAAGATCCGATTTTGTTTTTTTCAGGCGTTCTGTTCCAATGATACGATTAGTGAGAAAATCGCTCTTTTGGGCAAATCCGTCATCAACCGCTATGCTCCTTATCTGCTGGTACATAGCCTTTAGCATTTGATGCCTTGTGATGCCTGCCGCTTGCGCTATGGGAATGAAATTGGTTATTGCAGATCCAAGATTACCCAATACCATATTTGCGCCGAAACGGCGTTTCAGCCATCCGGACCAATTATAGAAAGTTCTTCCCATATCCTGCTCGCTCTGGCGGTCGGCTCTAAGCTTTTTGCCTGCTAACAGATTGGTATATTCATCAAGCTCGTTTACAAAAGCCGAAAGAGAAAACTTGCTTTCTATAGCGTCTTTTATTTTTTCGTATTTTTCCTCATCGCTCAGCTCTTTGTTTCCGTCAATTTCCGAAATTCTCGCCTTAACAGCATCATCGGAAGCCTGATATCTTATTCTGTTGGCAAAAGAACGAAGTTTCTGTATGCTTTCAGTATGGAATATAACATCTGCAGCACCGTTGATGTATCTATCAAACCCCTCAAGACAGTCATATTCGGTGTCGCTCATCGTTCTCTGTTGCGCCGCAGATAGCCATCTTATGCCGGGTTTAAAGTTTTCGGTAAGTCCGGCAATAGTGGCCGGCAAATTTTGCGTGTCCTGAGGAACGCCCAATAAATTCGCAAATTTGCCCCAAAAATTTGTCGGCATATCTTTGTGGAAATGAGGAAAATATGCATATCTATAATCGATAGGCTCATAACCGTTCAGCATTCTCGCCTTGTTCATATCCTCAAGGAGTTGATTATAGATGCTTCTGAACACCTTGACACATTTGCCTATTCTATCATAATCAAGCCTTGGGTTTGCGGCCTTGAACTCGGAAAGGGCAGTTTTCCATTCTTCGAGAGTGAGCCCACCGCTTTTTTGGAGTCTGCCATTTGCCTCAAGTCGCATAATATGAGATTCTGCCTCGCCAACAAACTGAACAGCCGCAGCTTCGGTATCTCTATTTCCCTTGATTTTCTTTTGAGATATTTTAAGATCTCTTATTTTGTCAAGGAATTTGTTTTTATATCTGGTAGATTGCGCCTCTCGGCTGTGTATCGGGGTGAAATATTCCTTTATGATTTCTTCGGCGTGCTTTGTGTCCTTCACCATGCTATAAACATTGCGCTCCATAGTGTTAAGCGAAAGCTTGAGACCGGTATCGGTTGTTTTCCAAGCTTCATAGCCTTTAAGGAGCTCATCTGCTCTTGCGTATTGACCGCTTTTTCGGTGCTCGTGATAAGCTCGTATAACCTTTACGGCGTTTTCATAAGGCTGCTTAGCTTCAAACACCTCTTGAATAGCTTTCACATTATAGTGCTCAGATGGAATTTGATCGAGGGTAAGCCTTCCTGTGAGAAGATCTCGCACATAATTTTCCTCAACAGGTGTCAGCAAGTTGCGATCAACGGCTCTATTGGCTTCACGGCGGAGCTTTTTAAGCCCTTTATAGGCCTCAAAAAGAGCATCAGCATTTGGAGCTATCATGTTTTTTTCTGCCATGTGTGTTCCAATAGCTTCGATATACTTCTTGCCGATGTTTATTTGTTCGCAAAGCTCTGTAACAGCAGAATTAAAATCATTCCACATCCATTCTTTTGTTTCTTTTGCGTTTTCTCCAAGGTATTCATCAAGAGAATATCGCTTAGTCTTGATTTCTTTTGCTACATCAAGCATTCTTCGAAGCTGATCTGCAGGATGAGTGATCTCTGCCGAGAAAAGCTCAGGGTAATTTTCAAGAAGCTCCATATACATAGTATCAACCGGCAGGCCGCCCTCTTTTTTTATATTCAGCTTGCCCTTGGCGCTGTCTCTAAATGCTCCCCAATCGCCTAAGTCGTTTTTGTCTCGGTCGGAGATAGTCACGGCAGTGGTGCGCAGATAATTTTTAAGCTCTTTATACTGATTATAATATTCATTGTCAACCACAGTGCCCTCGCTGTAAGCAGCTTCAAACAGCTCTCTTGCAATATCGTAAGAAACAGCGCCGTTTTTAAGCAGCTTTGCAACTATGCCGTGAGCCACATCACGGAGAGTGCTTTGCTTAAAATCGGCAGGGAGCTTTAAGATCTGCCCGACACGGCGCACA
>JAZUQN010000176.1:0-2927 GCA_045605745.1 Eubacteriales bacterium | reverse complement strand
TTACTACCTCCGGCAGCTTTACCTCAAGCTCTGATATCATTTTTGCGCGCGCATCATCAACAAACTCAAGAATTTCAGAACCGCTTATGCTATTTCCCGAGAGAAAAGCGGCAAGATACAGAACGCCAAAACATAATACAGCGCCGCAAACGGCACCGCAGACAATTGCGCCTGTCCTTTTTGCGCCCAACCTCATTGCAACGGCAATGGCCGATCCGCAAACAAAGGGAAAGAGCGAAGAGAGGGCAAGGGGAACAACAAAAGCTAAATCCGAATTGCCGCCCCCTACCATTCCAAGCAGAAACATCACCACAAAGGTGAGGATTGGAGGAATTGGCGCAACAAAAGGCGAATTGAGAGCAAGCAGAGCAGAAAATCCGCCTACTACAACGTATATTAGAAGCGAAAGAGTTGCCGTAAATAAAAGCAGTGCCTCATTTGCTGAGGAAATGCCAAGCATATTTGCAAATCCGCAAAGGATTGCCAAAAAAGTTGAGAGAAAACAAAAGGCAACCTTTGAAAATGCGGAGAGCTTTTGAGGTTGGGAAACAGAAGAAGTACGGCCCACAGAGTTACCGCTGTTATTTTGATTTGGGTTATTGTTGAAATTATCAGAGTTCACGCCTGTTCCTCCAAGAAAGAATAATACTCCATGTTAATCTTATCATATTATTATAACACATATAAAAGGGTTTGTCAAACGGTTAATGGAACAAATGCAAAAAATATGTAAAAAGTTTATTAATCCCCTTGACAAAATGAATACCTCGTGTTATGATGTATTACGCAAAGGGAGGTATTCTATGGACATTCAATTAAAGAGAGGGCTTTTAGATGTATGTGTACTTGCCGCCATTAAGGACGAGCCTTCATACGGCTACAAGATAATCAAGGATATGAAGCCGTATATCGAGCTGTCGGAATCCACATTATACACTATTTTAAAAAGGCTTGAGACCGCCAATATGCTGACGGTTGAAACAGCGGAGCACTGCGGCAGACTTCGGAAATATTATCATATTACCGACTGCGGTCGCCGGCGCATAGAGGAATTCAAAAACGAATGGAATGAAATTATGTCAATATATAAATTTGTAATTAAGGAGGGCAAGGATAATGACAAAGCTTAAATTTCTTTTATCTTTGGGAGAAGGCTTATCCGGGCTTCCCGAGGAGGAGATCGAAGAACGCCTAACATTTTATGATGAGATGATATCAGACCGAATGGAAGAGGGGCTTTCTGAAGAGGAAGCGGTAGACGCAATCGGCCCCGTCAATGAAATTATCTCTCAAATCATAGCAGATATTCCGTTTTCAAAGCTATTTAAGGAAAAGATGAAGCCAAAGAGAAAACTGAGAGCTTGGGAAATTATACTTTTGGCAGTTGGCTCCCCCATATGGCTGTCACTTCTTATTGCGGCATTTGCTGTGGTGCTTTCACTTTATGCCGTTCTCTGGTCACTCATCATATCTCTCTGGGCAGTGGAGGCCTCTCTTTGGGGCACCACCCTTGCAGGCATAATATCCGGCGCATTTTTCGCTGTTTGCAGCAACACCATGACCGGTATCGCTGTTATTGGTGCAGCCATTTTCTCTGCCGGCATTTCGATATTTATGTTTTTTGGATGCAAGGCGGCAACAAAAGGAATTGTGCTTCTCACAAAAAAGCTGGCAATTGCAATTAAAAGCTGCTTTATAAAAAAGGAGGATGCATAATGAGAAAATCAACGAAAATATGGATTATTATAGCCTCTTTCCTTGTAATTTCGGGAATGACAATTTTTGCTGCGGTAATGCTCTCAAACGATTGGGATTTTACAAAGCTGAGCACTGTTAAATATGAAACCAATACATATGATATAAGCGAGGATTTTAATGACATCTTTATTGAAAGCAGCAACTCAGACATAATTTTTCTGCCATCTGATAACGGAGAATGCATAATAGTTTGCTTTGAAGCGCAGAAAATTAAGCATTCGGTTTTATTAGAGAATGGTACGCTCACCCTCAAGGAAATTGACGAAAGAAAATGGTATGAATATATCGGAATATTCTGGGGCAATTCCAAAATAACCGTATATCTGCCAAAAAGCGAATATGATTCACTTATGATAAGGGGAAGCACAGGGGATGTTGATCTGCCCGACCCATTTAAATTTGAAAATATTGATATCCATTTAAGCACGGGCGACATCAGATGTTTTGCGTCGGCCTCAGACAGGGTAAAAATCAGAACAAGCACAGGCGATGTTTATTTGGAAAATGTTTTCACAGATTCACTTGAAATTTCTGTTTCAACGGGTGATATAGTGGCGAAGAACATAACAAATGAGGGAGATATAACCATTGAAGTTAGCACCGGAGATTCAAAGCTGACCGACATTAATTGCAAAAGCTTTATTTCAACCGGAACTACCGGCGATATAACAATGCAAAATGTTATCGCCAGCGAAAAATTTTCAATCAAGAGAGACACAGGGTATGTAAAATTTGATAGATGCGATGCCGCCGATATATTGATAAAAACCTCCACGGGAGATGTTAAAGGAAGCTTACTTTCGGAAAAAGTCTTTATTACCGATACATCCACCGGCAGTGTAAAAGTTCCGGGAACAACAAGCGGCGGCAAATGCGAGATAACAACAAGCACGGGAGATATAAAAATCACCATAGAACAAAGCACTTCATAATTTGAAACTGATTATCGGTTTGGCAAAGGAAAAGCTGAATCACTTTTTGTGATTCAGCTTTTCCTTAGTTAATTTCTGATTTATCGGGGACACATTGGAGAGCACACTGCGAAGTTTTCACTATACAATCTTTAACCACAAACGAAAGCAGTGTGCGTTTCACTGCACCCTTATTGCGCCGGTCGTCCATGGCGCAATAAGGAAAGTAAGAGTAGTGAACAGCGACATAAGAAAATG
>JAZUQN010000175.1:0-3588 GCA_045605745.1 Eubacteriales bacterium | reverse complement strand
CATCGATGTGTGCCTGAGATTTTTCTTTGGAGCAGTAGAAACCAGTACATTCGAGTACTACATCTACACCAAGTTCGCCCCAGGGAAGTTCTGCTGCATTTGCTTTTGCATAGATGGTCAGCACTTTACCGTCTACAGTGATTGTACCAGCCTCGTCATCAGCACATACAGTGTGACCGTCGTAACGACCCTGAGCTGTGTCGTACTTGAGAAGGTGAGCGAGCATGGAAGGCTTTGTGAGGTCGTTGATAGCTACGATCTCATAACCCTCTGCACCGAACATCTGTCTGAAAGCAAGACGACCGATACGACCGAAACCATTAATAGCAACTTTAACTGACATTTTGGGAATCCTCCGTTTTATATAAAAATTTTTGATAAACATTGAAAGCCAAACTTTCACATATATATTTTAACTCAAAACTTCACAATATACAAGGGCTTTGAGAAAAATTTATCACTTTTGTAAAATTCTATCAAAAACCATCCCATTTTAAGCTTGATTATAGTCATTTTTATAGTTACTATTGGATAAAATTTACAAATTTAACCAAAATGATGATGTAAAACACTGAATAAGATAATTCTCTTTAGCAAAATAATACTAAAAAGTGTTTGGAGGATGCAAATGCTAAAGGGATATAGAAAACAAATGATAGTTTTGCGTGGCACCGGAAGTGAAATATTTGACGAGGCTTATTTCATACTGAATAAAAATGGCGAGAATTATGCCGGCAGACAGTGTGCTGAGGGGAGCGCAATGCTTCTTGAGGCAAATCGAATTCTTGAGGAAAACCGTATTGACGGTGTGTGCAGGCCAAAATCATATTATAATCTCAGATATGCACTGTTTTTTATCGGTGGTCTTATTATTGGCATGGGTGCCGTGATTCTAACTCTTGCCATATCTTGACAAACGGATGATGATGTGGTATAATATAAAGGTTGAGAGCAATTATATGTTGCTGTGTGTCCGTTTTCATAATATTTTAAATATTTAGCTTTATAAAAGCTTCTGCGTGGACGTTTGGACAGAAGCTTTTGAGGTTTTTCGGGAGTACCGCTAAAAGCAGTACACCTTTTCTGCGTTTACACACAAATTAATTTAAGAAAGGAATTTATATGCAAAAAAAGGCAAACGGAAAGATCCGTATCATTCCTCTTGGCGGCCTTAACGAAGTCGGCAAGAATCTAACTGTTATTGAATATGAAAACGATATTATCGTTGTGGATTGCGGCCTTGGCTTTCCGGACGAGGATATGCTTGGTGTTGACCTTGTCATACCGGATATGACCTATCTTGAGAAAAATGCAAGCAGAATACGAGGCGTTTTTCTCACCCACGGACATGAAGACCACATTGGTGCCATCCCCTATATGCTCAGAATGATAAATCCTCCGATTTACGGCACGAAGCTTACGCTTGGAATTATCAAAAACAAGCTGGAGGAGCTGAAGCCAAGCAGTGAGCCAAAGCTGAACTGCGTTGCCGCAGGAGATGTTATCCGTGCCGGTGAAATGACGGTTGAATTTATACACGCAAACCACTCTATTGCAGATGCTTGCTGTCTTGCCATCGGAACACCGCTTGGAACTATAATCCACACGGGAGATTTCAAGCTGGACCTTACTCCTATTGACGGCGAAGTTATGAATATAACCCGACTTGGCGAGCACGGAAAAAAAGGAGTGCTCATGCTCCTTTGCGAATCCACAAATGCAGAGCGTCCGGGACTTACTCCCTCAGAAAAAGAGGTTGGCAAATCACTTGAATATATCTTTTCAACCAACAATGAAAAGCGGATAGTTATTGCAACATTTTCCTCAAATGTTCACAGAGTTCAGCAGATAATAGATATCAGTGCTTCTCACGGAAGAAAGGTTGCAGTAACGGGAAGGAGTATGCTCAATATTGTCAGTGCTGCCGTTGAGCTTGGATATATGAATGTTCCGGAGGGTGTTCTGATAGACATTTCCGAAATAAAGAGATATAAGCCAAAGGAACTGACCCTTATAACAACAGGCAGTCAGGGAGAGCCTATGTCTGCTCTTTACAGAATGGCTTTCTCAGATCACGACAAGGTGAAGCTTGATTCAAACGATCTTGTTGTTCTTTCCTCCAGTGCTATACCGGGAAATGAAAAGTTGGTTGGAAGAATTATAAATGAGCTGACAAAAAAAGGAGTCAGCGTTCTTCACGATGCGGTTGTTGCTGTCCATGTTTCGGGACACGCTTGCAGAGAAGAGCTGAAGCTGATGCAGGCACTCACAAGGCCTAAATATTTTATGCCTATCCACGGCGAATTTCGTCATATGAGCGCCAACCGTGAAATAGCACTTACAATGGGAATGAATCCAAATCATATATTCATATCCGAAACGGGCAAGATTCTTGAGATCGACCGCAAGGGAGCAAGATGGGCAGGAACCGTTCCGGCAGGAAATGTTCTTGTGGACGGTCTTGGCGTTGGCGATGTTGGAAATATAGTGCTTCGCGACCGCAGACATCTGGCCCAGGATGGACTTATTGTTGTTGTAGCTTCTGTTGATGCAGAGGACAGACTTCTTATTTCGGGTCCCGACATCGTTTCAAGAGGCTTTGTTTATGTGAGAGAATCCGAGGCTCTTATGGAAGAGGTCAAGGCTCTTGCCATGGATGCAATTATTGATTGTCTCGATAATTCTGATATTTATGACAGAATGCAGCTCAAAACAAGGGTTAAAGACGAGCTTTCCAAGTTCCTCTATTCCAAAACAAAGCGTAAGCCGATGGTTCTTCCGGTGATTATGAATATATAAAACCGAAAAAATTATAAAAAAACGCAAAGTTTTCTTTATCGTTCAAAAACAATTCATAAACTGAACACATATTGAGGTTATAATATAATAGCGTTTTGGTGTCATGTGCACTGAAAATATAAATTATTCACAAAATTAAGGATGGTATTTTTAAAATGGGAAAAGGACAAAGAGCCAGAGACGCACGAGCTCAGGTAAAGAATGACAGCACGCAGAAGGTTTCTGCTAAGAAGAAAAATAGCGGCAACAAGTGGGTATCCCCCCTTGTAACTGCACTTGTAGTTGTACTTATTGTTGGAATTTTTGCTCTCACATATCTTAATGACAACGGAATTATTCTTAGAAATAAAACCGTTATGGAAACCGCGAATTTCGAGGTTACCGGAACAATGATGCAGTATGCGGCAATGTCCACATATCAGAATATTATTTCTCAGTGGGGCGAGGAGATCGCACAGTATCTGCAGTTTGACAATATGAAGGAGTCTGCAAAGACTGCCCTTGAGCAGTATCTTGTTTATGCCGAGGCTGCAAAAGAGGCCGGAATAACTCTTGATGAGGATGAGAGAGCTTCTATTGATGAAAACATTGCAGCTCTGTCTTCTGCTGCAAAGGCAAACGGCTATAGCAAAAAGGGCTATCTTGCTATGCTTTTCGGCAAGGGCGTAAATGAAAAGGATATTCGTTCCTTCCTTGAGCTTTCTATGCTTGCAAACAAATATGAAACCAAGATATATGACGAAACTCTTGATGCTGTAACAGATGATGAGATCAACGAGTATTATAAGA
>JAZUQN010000174.1:0-8440 GCA_045605745.1 Eubacteriales bacterium | reverse complement strand
GTCTTTGTTTTTCCGAAGCTTAAAGCTCATCTTCGCTCGCACTGACAAATCCTTTCGGATTTGTGGGGTTTGAGCCGTTTCGGCTATCAGGGCACAAAAGGCATACCCAAAGGTATGCCTTTTGTGCTGGTGGGGCATCAGGGACTCGAACCCCGGACCGACCGGTTATGAGCCGGTAGCTCTAACCAACTGAGCTAATGCCCCATATTCATTTAGAACAAGTGATATTATACAACAACTAAAGTCATTTGTCAATAGTTATTTTAGATTTTTTTAAAATCTCTTGTTTAAATGGGTATTTAAATGCTTTTTGGTCAATAATTATTATGAGAGAAATAAAAAAGGAGCAAATTAAAATGTCTGAAAAAGAATCTCAAGCAAATCAAAACGAAAACGAATCAAGCTCGAGCGAAAATTTAGAATCTATAATTAAAAGCGGAAGTGTTGTTGCATCAAACTCAAGAGAAACCATCCATTGCCTAAGCATCATCGGCCAAGTTGAAGGTCATTATCTATTGGGAGATAGCCAAAAAACCACCAAATATGAGCACGTCATTCCCCTTTTGGTGGCCATTGAAGAAAGTGAAGATATTGACGGACTTCTAATTGTTCTGAATACTATGGGGGGGGATGTTGAGGCAGGTCTTGCAATTGCCGAAATGATTGCCTCAATGACAAAGCCCACCGTTTCAATAGTTTTGGGAGGCGGCCATTCCATTGGAGTTCCTCTTGCTGTTGCCGCAAAAAAATCCTTTATTGTCCCCTCTGCAACAATGACAATCCATCCGGTTCGCATCAATGGGCTTGTACTTGGTGTACCTCAGACCTTCAGATATTTTGAAAATATGCAAAAAAGGATAATTGATTTTATAACCAGCCATTCGAGCGCTAAAGCAGATGAGCTCAGAGAGCTTATGATGCGACCTGATGAAATAGCTACCGATGTTGGCTCAATAGTTGACGGAAACGAAGCTGTTGAAAAAGGAATTATCGACAAGGTGGGCGGTCTTTCGGATGCTTTGGAAGAGCTGAGAAGCATGATCAAGAATAATTCCTAAAAATTTTCAAAATAACTATTGACAAATCAAAAAAATATGTTATAATAATGTTAGAGTTAAGAATAATTCCTAAAAATGAGGTCTAGTATGACTAAACAACGAAAACTTATACTCGACATTATCAACGATTCAAGAGAGCATCCAACAGCAGAGGAGATATATCACAAAGCGAAGCTGGTTATGCCAAGCATTGCTCTTGGAACTGTGTATCGAAATCTTGGAATTATGGCAAGAGATGGCGACATACGCCGTCTTGTCAGCGAAAATGCCCCGGATCGATATGATAGAATTGCTCCTCTTCATGACCATATGGTTTGCACAGAGTGCGGAAGGATCACAGACACAGATATCGGTTCACTTTGGGCCGAGATAGAAAACTGTGTTGGAGAAAAAATCATTGGCTATGAGCTGATGGTCAGACACGTTTGTAACTGCTGTAAAAGCAAACAAAAATAAATTTTTTATTTACGAAAGGATTTACACTATGGAACTTAAGGGATCAAGAACAGAAGCTAACCTTATGGCGGCTTTCGCCGGCGAATCGCAGGCGAGAAACAAGTACACATACTATGCTTCAAAGGCAAGAAAAGAAGGCTATGAGCAGATAGCTGCCCTTTTTGAAGAAACAGCACAGAACGAGAAGGAGCACGCAAAGATCTGGTTTAAGCTTCTTCATGACGGTGAAGTTCCTTCCACTGCAGAGAATCTTAGAGATGCTGCTGCCGGTGAAAATTATGAATGGACAGATATGTATGCAGAGTTTGCAAGAGTAGCTGAGGAAGAGGGTTTCAAGAGAATCGCTTATCTTTTCAAGGCAGTTGGCGACATTGAGAAGGAGCATGAAGAAAGATATCTAAAGCTTCTCGCAAATGTTGAAGGCGGTCTCGTATTCTCTAAGGATGGCGACGCTATTTGGAAGTGCAGAAACTGCGGACACATCGTAGTTGGAAAGGTTGCGCCGGAGCTTTGTCCCGTTTGCGCTCATCCTAAGTCCTATTTTGAGGTTAAGGCTGAGAATTATTAATTAAAATCTCCGAATGGGCTGATTCACTTTCGTGAGTCAGCCCATTTTTGCATAGAGATAAATTTCGATTTATCTGGAAGATGCCTTTTCACAAAAAATAGCACACTGCTTTCGTCTGTGATAACCGATTGTCCCACAGAAAACTCGCAGTGTGCTCTTGCTTGTGAAAACAAATCTCCCCCATAAACTCCTGTTAATTTTTTATTTCAACTATCGCAAATTTGCTCTTGACAAAAACGAGATTTTATGGGATAATATAGATGAAAATATGAGTTATCTTTATAAGTGAATAAAGTTTGCAGAACTGACGGAATACGCAGAGCACTGCGGGGGACTGCAAACGGGAGCAACTCGTTTTGAGAGTTACTTTATGCCGTCCGTCTGGGCAAAACTGTTTTTCTTAAAACAGCTTTGCCTTTTTGTTTTTTTGTAAAAGAAATCTTACTTGCAGGAGGATATAACCGTGAAACATATCAACTGGACAGGATTTAATCCCGGTTTATGGCAGGACGAAATCAACGTTCAAAGCTTTATACAAACAAACTACAAGCCCTATGAAGGCGATGCAGGCTTTTTGGCGGATGCAACACCCCGAACAAAGGGATTGATGAAAAAAATACAGAATCTTTTTGCTATCGAAAGACAATTCGGAGGAGTGCTTGATATAGACACAGCCACCGTTTCATCTCTCACAAGCTTTTCTGCCGGATACATCGACAAGGAAAATGAGTTCATCGTGGGTATGCAGACCAACCGCCCACTCAAGCGCAGTGTCAACCCCTTTGGAGGTATGAGAATGGTTCGCCAAGCCTGCGAGGCTTACGGCTACAAGCTCAGTCCCAAGGTAGAAGAGGAATTTCGTTTCCGCACCACCCACAATGACGGCGTGTTCCGTGCTTACACTGACGAAATGCGTGCCGCCAGAAAGTGCCACATCATAACAGGTCTTCCCGATGCATACGGCAGAGGCCGTATTATAGGCGACTACCGCCGCGTAGCTCTCTACGGTGTGGATCGCCTCATTGAGGAAAAAGTCAAGGATAAAAGCAAGCTGGCAGAAAACGCCTTTAACACTGATGAAATCCGCTTAGATGAGGAGCTTTATCAGCAGATCACATTCTTAGGATATCTCAAGGAAATGGCTGCACTTTATGGTTTTGACATCAGCCGGCCTGCAAAGGATGCACGTGAGGCTATCCAATGGACATATTTCGGATATCTTGCCGCAATCAAAGAGCAAAACGGTGCCGCTATGTCCCTTGGACGAGTCAGTACCTTCTTTGATATATACATAGAAAGAGACTTTGCCAACGGCACGCTCACAGAAGATGGTGCACAGGAGCTGATGGACGATTTTGTTATGAAGCTACGCATAGCCCGTCATCTCCGCACTCCCGAATATAACGAACTGTTCGGTGGCGATCCTATGTGGATCACCGAGGCTGTTGGCGGTATGGGTGAAGACGGCAGAGCGCTGGTCACTAAAAACAGCTACCGTATGCTCCACACCCTATACACCCTTGGCTCATCTCCCGAGCCTAATTTGACGGTGCTCTGGTCAACAAAGCTCCCTGAAAATTTCAAGAAATACTGTGCTAAGGTATCTGCAGACACCGATTCTATTCAGTATGAGAGTGACGATCTTATGCGTCCCATCTACGGCGATGACTATGCCATTGCTTGTTGCGTTTCTGCAATGAAAGTTGGCAAGCAGATGCAGTTCTTTGGCGCAAGATGCAATCTGGCAAAGCTCCTTCTGTTGGCTATTAACGGCGGCTATGACACCTCCAGTGCTATACATATCGGCCCGCAGATGCCTGTTATGACAGGTGATGTGCTAAACTATGATGAGGTTATGTCAAGGCTTGAAATCTATATGCCCTGGCTCTGCCATCTTTATGTCAACACTATGAATATCATCCACTATATGCACGATAAATATGCATATGAGAAGATCCAAATGGCTCTCCATGATACCTATGTTGATCGCTTTATGGCATTTGGAGTAGCCGGACTTTCCGTAGTTGCCGACTCACTCAGTGCCATTAAATATGCAAGTGTTTCACCTATCAGAGACGATAATGGGTTTATAGTGGACTTTAATACAAAGGGCGAGTTTCCCAAGTTTGGCAACGACGACGACCGAGTTGACCTCATTGCCAAAGATATGACCCACCGCATGATAGAGGAGCTTAGAAAAACTCCTACTTACAGAAAAGCCATTCACACCCTATCGGTGTTGACCATTACATCCAATGTTATGTACGGCAAGAACACAGGTGCCACTCCCGATGGGCGCCCGGCCTCTGCTCCATTTGCTCCCGGTGCAAATCCTATGCACAACCGTGAGGAAAACGGTGCACTTGCCTCACTCAACTCGGTTGCTAAAATAAGCTATGATGATTGTCGCGACGGTATTTCAAACACATTCTCCATCACCCCCGATGCTCTTGGCAGAACAGAGGAGGAAAGAATAGATAATCTTGTTCATATTTTAGACGGCTATTTTGCAAAAGGTGCACATCACATCAATGTTAATGTACTTAACCGCGAAACGCTGATGAAGGCCTATAATAATCCCGAAGACTATCCGAATTTGACCATTCGTGTGTCGGGATATGCGGTGAACTTCAGCAAGCTCTCCCGTGAGCAACAGCGTGAGGTCATCAGCCGTACCTTCCACGAATCTATATGATGTTAAAGCATAATACAGCGACCTCGGAGAAGCCTATGGGGCGAATACACTCAATTCAAAGCTTGGGAACACTTGACGGTCCCGGAGTGAGATTTGTGATATTCGCCCAAGGCTGTCCTCTCCGATGTAAATGCTGTCATAATCCCGACACATGGGATTTTGAGGAAGGGAAACTCTATACAGCCGAGTTACTTGTGTCGCAAGCTCTGCGCTTTAAAGAATATTTTGGGCAGGAAGGTGGCATAACGGTGTCCGGAGGTGAGCCACTTCTGCAGGCAGCGTTTTTCACTGAGCTTTTTCAGCTATGCCATAGTGAAGGCTTGCATACCTGCCTTGACACATCGGGATGCATTCTCAGCCCCGAAACCAAATCCCTGCTCCGGCATACCGATAGAGTGCTGTTAGATATTAAATACACCAAAGACGCAGACTACTCTGCCTATGTGGGTTGCGATATGGGTAAGCCAATAGCTTTTCTGGATTATTTGGCCTCAGAGGGAATTCCTACAACCTTGCGTCAGGTGATCATTCCTACCATTAACGATACCGAAGAACAGGTGTTGGCATTGGGACACATTGCAAAATGTCATCCAAATGTTGACAAAGTGGAGCTATTGCCCTTCCGGAGGCTATGTCAGGTCAAATATGACAGTATGCAGATACCATTTCCCTTTGCACATTTGCCTGAACCAACAAAGGAACAAATGAGCAGTTTGGAGCAAATATTAAAACCAAAAAATTTGTAAAGCCGAAACGTTTTTAATTCGGCACATTAAAAACCTATTGACAAACATTAAAAAACATGCTATACTTATACTAACAAATTACAAAGGAGGTATGAGTTATGAAAGGCATTAACAAACTCGGCAAGGTCATCACAAAAATTCTGGAGATATTCCATTGGGTGGGCACGGCACTAATGATTGCAGCCACCCTCTGCTCCATATTAGCCCCAAAATGGGTAGGCAATTTTGTAAGCTTTGACGGGAATGAATGTTGCGGTGCCAATCTTGAGGTTTATGGCTTTGAGGTCAATGCCCCCTTAACAGAAGGCACTGTAGAAAAAACATCCTTCCTGCTTTTCGGCATTGGTGCAACCATAATACTTGCTGTAATGGCAATGGTATTTCGCAATTTGCACCTCATTTTCAAAAACTCCGAAAACTCCACCCCATTCCAAATGGATAATATCCGTTTGATGAAGGAGATCGGCATCTTTGCTATCGCAGTTCCTCTTATCGGGTTTATTATGAGCATCATTGTTCGTCTTGTGACGGGCGTGGAAAGTGCAGAGATCAGCATTGATATGGGTGGCATTTTTATGGGAATTATCGTTTTTTGTCTAACACAGTTTTTCGCCCACGGATTTGAACTTGAAAAAGATATGGACGGATTACTGTAAGGCGGTGTATATGAGTAAAATAGTTCTTCGTTTAGATCGAATGATGGTTGAGAGAAAAATGTCCCTAAACGAGCTTGCCCAGCGTGTGGGCATCTCCAATGTAAATCTTTCAAAAATTAAAAATAATAAAGTAACGGCTATTCGCTTTACCACCCTTGCTTCTATCTGTGAAGCACTTGAATGTGAAGCAGGAGATATTTTGGAATTTCAAAAAGATGATTAGAAAAATCACGCTGCATTTCTGCGGCGTGATTTTATTTTATAATAGTCAGCAAGTCCAACTTTCACAACTGTTTAAAACAATTTTTATCTGTGTTTCGTTGTCAGACTAATAGGAGAAAATGCAACTGTAAATTAAAGTATCTTGTACCGTTTGTCTTGGCAACGGAGAGCTAGGCTTCGAATGTTGTTGCGACGAGTGCGACGCAAAGCCGTACCTTTTTTTCGCCTTTGCTTCGCTCCTCGGTCAGGCACGGCTCTGACAGTCCACCGGACTGTCATTCACCCCCGTGCCATTCAAGTCCTTCTATCGCTATTCCTGCCAAAACAAAAGGGTACGCCAATGCGTACAAATTACTATCTACTAGGCAGAAGGACTTGGTCTCGTCGCTACGACGCAAAGCCGAGCCTTGATTTCGGCTTTGCTTCGCTCCTCGGTCAGGCACGGCTCTGACAGTCCACCGGACTGTCATTCACCCCCGTGCCATTCAAGTCCTTCTATCGCTATTCCTGCCAAAACAAAAGGGTACGCCAATGCGTACCCTTTTGTTTTGGCAGGGGCAGAAGGACTTGAACCCACGACACCCAGTTTTGGAGACTGGTGTTCTACCGACTGAACTATACCCCTATATAAGCTCTACTGCAAAATCACTGCAACAGAGTGTATTATATCACAACAAATAGATTTTTGCAATACTTTTTTTGAAAAAAACAAAAAAATATTATTAATTTTTGAAAAAACTACATTTTATATTATCTTTCCGTCATTCAAACTCGATAAAATCTGCAATATTCATAAATTCAACACCGTTTGTAAGCGCATATTTGCAGGTATAATAGGTTCCGCCTCGCTGAGCTGTGCAATAGGCAACGCAAACATCACTGCCTTCAACAAGAGCACGGTTTCTTGCATAATAGCTTTCCGATGTAAGCTTGTCGCTGGCATAGGTAACAAAATCGCTGTTGTCTTTAACCATATTATATATTATCTCATCATACTTACTAAAGCTTTTTGCCTGTCCGGGAGCAGCGAGACAAAGGCAAAGCTTTATATCCGGATCTTCAGTCTTAGCCTTTAAATCAATAACTGCGTGTGCAGCCATAGTGTCAAAGCCTATCGCCCCACCTGCCTTGAAAATTCTTGCACCCCTGTTATAAAGCCCCATCAGTACCTCACCGAGAAGCTCAGAAATAATGGGCCTGAGCTCTGCCGGGATATCCCTATGTCCGGTGAAGCAAACCGTGGTTATGCTGTCATCAAACGGATCAAATCCATCCTCCATCTCATCCATATCATAGAATTCATCATTTTTCGGCTTTTCTATTTTCATCATATCACCATTTCGACACATTTTATTTAGTATATTTTAACACAGTGAGGAAAAAAATACAATACCTTTTAAAAAATTCGTATGACAAAAGGAGCATTATCGTCACAGCCTAAACTATTTTTCACGATTTTCCGCATTTTAAATAAATAAAACCCAATTTCACCCGACTCTTTCATATCTTTCCCATCAGAATCATACAAAAAATATGAGTCCTCTTTATGACATTTTCAGCAGTTCTATGAGAGTAAAATAATAACAAACAAAAATGAAAGACGAGGATGTCATAAAATGAAAAAGTCAAAAAGGCAAAAACGAACTGTTGAGCATCTTAGAAAAAACGCTTTGCAAACAGAAAGCGCAGATGGAGGCACTCCAAAAAAAGCAGAAGAGCTTTCTGAAAGAAAAGGCGAAGAAATATATAAGAGGCTCAGTGCCATTTTCGATGCTCTTGGTCTAAAGAAGAAAAGAGAGCCTTCTGTCATTTACCTAAGCCTGCTTCGCGGACTGTGCTTTTCACTTCTGTCCTTGCTTATAGGCAGAGCGCCTTTATTGCTCGACACCTATCCGATGGCAATAGCATTGCTCTGCGCCGCAGAAAAAAATGTTTTTTACATATTTTTAGGTGCCGTTATATCAGCCTTCACAGCCAAGATAAACCCGGGCGTTTTGTTCTCTCCCTATGTTTATCTTTCCTCATATATAATGATAATC
>JAZUQN010000173.1:0-5326 GCA_045605745.1 Eubacteriales bacterium | reverse complement strand
AATATATACCCATAAGCAGATTCATCTTCAACCCTTCCGGCAGATGCAAAATCGCACATCATATAGTCCTCACCGTCGGCTTTAACCCGGCACACAAGCTGAAAACCGTCCTCGGCTTCACAAGGCAGAATGTCACAGCTTTTATATCCGCCCTTAACCTCCGAGATATCCTCCTCCGAAATGCGTACAGAGCGAGCTAAAAACAGTGGCCCATACATAACCCTATCAGGTGTTTGACAAATCATATACTTTGGGTCAACATATCCAACATCGTTTTTATTCAGCGTCCACCTGACATAATGTACGTCGCCTGAAGGAGGAATGATCATATCCTTTTCAAACTTAACTATCCTTGGATTTGTGTCGAATTTCAGCTCAAAGCTTTCCTTTTTGTCATCGGGTATCTGATAATAACCGTTCTCTGCAGAAATCCTCTCTCCGCAAAGCTCTACGCTTCTGCAATAATCCGGAATGCGAACAAAAACCCTATCTGCACCCGCTGTTACTACGCTGAATTCTTTTCCAAAGAGATATCCATCACTAATGCTAACCTTAACTGCAGAATTTATTTCTATCGGGGTATAAAAATTTATATAAATATCTCTGCCTGAACGCACAACTGCACTTTCGGCAAAATTCAGCACGCCCCTTGGCAGATTATTCACGCAGCAATGGTGATGTGGCAAGGGATCAGGGCTCGGCTGCGGCGGAGCAAACTGATGCTTCCCATGACTTCTCACAATCCTTGCGCCCCAAATGCCATCATAGCTTATGCTTGCAAGAAGCGAGTTATATCCGACAAGCTCCATCATATCTGCATATTTTTTATCCCCACTTATAAGATAAAGCTCATACAAAAGCTTATACCAATGAATAATATCGCAAGGCTCACTCGCTCCATTGACGTAATATCCGCCCGATATAAATTGATCATTGAAGCCAACGCTAAAAAAGGGATTTTGTTCATGCTCCGCAAGAAGCTCCACAAGCTTCTTTGTCGCATCATGGTATCTTTTATTACCTGTAAATCGGTACAGCTCAAGCAGACCGTCAGCGCAGGAAAGAAGCTCATAAGCCTTTGTCCATTTACCGCCCTCATTATCATACCAATAATCTATAGGTTTGCCCGAAAAAGCATTTTTAATGAGGTTTGGGGCCTCATCATCTTCGCTATCCCAATGGTCTGCGATTTCAAGCACAAAATCAAGATATTCAATCTTCTCGGTTATCCTGTAAAGAAGCAGAATGGGATTTATCATAGAGCAGCTTGGCATTCCAACAAAGGTTCCTGTTTCCCATAGCTTTTTGCCACACTCTTTAAGCTCGGCAAGAATATGTAAAAACATTTTCTCTGCAGCTTCAAGTATAATCTTATCATCCGTCAAAAGATATGTTTCAATAAGTCCCCAAAGAGTATATTTGCGGCACCATAAATTCCAGTTCCAATCACAGGGCCAGCCAAGAATTTTCTTTCCTTTTTCCCTATCCACCGGCATGAAAAATTTTGAATCTTTGTATGTTCCTATATATCCGTTTTCATCCTGTGTTGAGATAATTGCAAGTGCGCATTTGTGAAGAAAGCACTTCAGCTCATCATCATTTTTATATCTTGCCACCCGACAGGCCCCGAGCATCCATTTTCCCCAAAATTCGCCTTGCCATAGTCCCATTCCGGTTCGCTCATCGGGACGAGTTCTAAACACATCCTCGCAAAGCGGATAAACTGTGTTTCTCGCAAAATTCGAGTTTATTCGGTTATATATTTGTCTTTCTATGAGATGTCCTATATATCCCTTTTGATCTATCTCCCCAAGCTCAAAAGGCTCAACCTTATTGACTATCTTATACTGTACCACGGTGGACCTTTTCCTTTATTTAAGAATTATGTCTCCTTTTTTTCCTTCAACGATTCTGTCTCCAACCTCTATTACGCAGTCATGGTGAAAAACAGCCATCAGCTTGTCACCACCAAAGATGACCGCCTGACACAGAGAATCATTTTTGAGCACCTCAACATCGACCTCTTTTTCGCCCGAAACAAGATAAGCATATTTATCATATTCGTTTTTGGGTATTAAAACAGAGAAAATCTCCATATTTATGCCTTCATCAGAGAGCGAGCCGTGATTTCTTCTCCAGCTACCCTCTCGAACCGTGGTCTGAACATTGAACTTTGTATTAGCGTCTAAATTCTTATAGATTACCTTGCCGTTTGTTGCAATGTCGCCGTCAAAGCTCGAAGAATCCGAGACACACTGTTCAACAGTTGTGAAAAGCTCGCCTTTTTCGGGTGTATCGTCCTTAATATCGGTGCCAAGAGCAACCATTGCACCATCAAAAACAAAATATGTGGACGTCATCGAAATTCCGTCATGTGCTGTAAATTCTGTTAAAACACCACAATCTCCATCGCTTTTACCATATGCTCTGCATGGAGTTTCAAGATTGCCATTCCAATTTTCATATGACAAAAGCTCTTTATCCGTTTGATTTCTCGCTGTTGTTCCCGGAATTTTTGAGTAGTCCCAGCAGGGAGAAATATCAAAATATTCTCTTCCGCTTTCCATAACGCAAGTATATGTACCGTAACTCATATTATAGCTAAGCACTGCCTCATTATTGCATATTTCAGCCCCGTGAATGCCCTCGCTTCTGCCCCTAACGCCTATATATATACCGTTCTTCTTGTGGCAAAGCTGTGCAATGCTTGGATAATATCTGGTTATCTCGTGACTGTCCTCGCCTGTCACAAGTTCATTATAAAAGCTATGCAGCTCATCACGGCGGCTTATGCCATCTGCATCCTTTATAAGTCTCAAGCCTTTTATAAGTATTCCTGCAAAAAGGGCACCCGGTCTTGCATACTCTCTGCCAACGGCACCATAATCAAAAACACCCTTTCGCATCATACCCCTCTGACCGTCAAGAATATGATGCAATATTATATCGACCTTTTCTTTAGGTAGATCAAATTCGGTGCCGGAAAGGACTCTGATTATAGGGGCAAGCTCATATACAAACGAGCGTCCGTATCCCCCCGAATACCATCTTGGCCCATGCTGGCAGAATGCACCGTCCTCTCTGATGCCCTCAAGCGAAAACTTAATCTCATCTGCAAGACGGTCAACCGCAACACGAAGAAGCTCCGAATCCTCAAGCCAAAGTGCATATTTAACAGTTGTTGCTGCCCCCCAAATTAGGTTTGCCCCGGTCCAATTGTCGGCGGTATTCCATTTTCCATATCCGATAAGTTCCGGAAGCTTACTTATACCTTCATGAGCATGAAAGGTTCCTCGCCGTATAACCCTTTTTATGGCGGAGATTTCTTTCTCCCCCAAATATTTTTCAAGCATAAGAGCAATGTTTACAAGCACTTGGGGAACACCTATCTGATTTTGCCACCAATTAGGATTTTTGAAATCATTGCTGGTCCAAAACTCCACCGCACCAATGATTTTTTCACGCCACAGAGCATCATTATGAAGTCTGTTTTCTTTATCATCGAGCAGTAGGCATTCAAGGCGCATAAGATGGTGAGAAACAGGCCAAAGTGATCGGTCTGTATTAGAATAATCTATATCAGGATAATAATATGTTCTCCCATCTTGGAAAAGACATAGCTCTAAATCGGCATTCAATTCGCTCCTTGAATATTTGCGATAGTAGCCTTGATAAATTATCGATTTTTGTCTTTCTTTAATTTTTCTAAGCTCCGAAAGTTTATCCAAGGATATTGCCCTCCCTGTCAAAAAGGGGAAGCTTTTCAAGATAAATTATGTCCTCTCTCTTTGCCGCATCCCCCTCTGCAAGGACAAACATTTTACCAACTATATTTGCACCTGCGGCATCTGCCAGCTTTTCAAGTGCTAAAAGAGATTCACCGGTTGAAACAACATCGTCGACAATAAGGACTCGCTTTCCCTTCATCATTTCCGCTTCAACGGTATCAAGATAAAGCTTTTGCTCACCCTTTGTTGTTATTGATGTGACATCAACCTCAAAAACACCGCTCATATAAGCCTTTGCTTTTTTGCGGGCAACAACATATTTTGCATCGCCATGCTGGCGAGCCATTTCATGTGCAAGCGGAATGCCTTTTGCCTCTGCCGTTAAAAGGTAATCATATTCGGGTGCCTTTTCGAGCAGTGCTCTGCCGCAAGCTTCAGAGAGCGAGGCATCGCCCGTAAGCAAAAATCCTGCAATGTATAAGTCCTCTGTCACAGGGCAGATAGTCAAATCTCTCTCAACACCTGCAACCTGCAATTTATAGTATTTCTTCATGATAAATCCCCTCTTTTCATACAAATTTTTCATTGATTATATTATACTACCTTAGAAGTCCCGTGTCAACAAATTTGAGATTTTTTACCTCATTTTTTGATATTTTTCAACCGATAATTTAACACCGGTCAAGTGTCACGAATAAAATATACTGAGAACATAAAAAGAAATCGAAAGGTGACACTTTACCATGTATAAACACAAATTAACTGATATGAGAATTGGAGACAGAGCATATATTTCCGAGCTACAAGGGGTGGGGGCTATGCGCCGCAGACTAATTGATATGGGATTTGCCCCAAAAACAGCTATTGAATGTGTTGGTCGAAGCCCTCTTGGTGGACTTTCGGCGTTTCTTGTTAAAGGTGCTGTAGTTGCACTGCGTGATGAGGACTGCAAAATGATATCAATACTTGCAGATCGGAGAAATGATAATGAAAAGCTCATATCAAAATAAGGAAACCATTGAGATAGCACTTGCAGGAAATCCGAATGTTGGAAAAAGCACGGTTTTTAACGGTCTAACCGGAATGCATCAGCACACAGGAAACTGGCCGGGAAAAACAGTTGCAAACGCCTCGGGATATTTTGAGAGCGATCTCTTCAGCTACAATATTTTCGACACACCGGGAACATATTCCCTTATGTCGCATTCCCCGGAAGAGGAGATTGCAAGAGACTATATCTGTTTTGGTGAGCCAAAGGCAGTGATAAATGTTTTAGACGCAACCTGTCTTGAAAGAAATCTCAATCTAACCCTACAGATCATTGAAACCGGCGTGCCGGTTGTTATATGCCTAAATCTTCTTGACGAGGCGAAAAAGAAAAAACTAAAAGTTGATGCAGAGCTTCTCTCTCAACGCATAGGAATGCCAGTCATTGGAACAGTTGCTCGAAAAAAGAAAAGTCTTGAGGCGCTCAAGGCTTCGGTTGATACTGCCTGTCAAGTCAAAAAAGACAACAGCGATCAAATAAAAATCGAATATCCCGAATGCATAGAAAAAGAGATAAATAAAATCGAATTGACACTGCAAAGCGAGGAACT
>JAZUQN010000172.1:0-4263 GCA_045605745.1 Eubacteriales bacterium | reverse complement strand
CTGCATAAGAAAACTTTTGCCGCTTCCATATCTGCCAATGAGAAAACGCATACTTCCACAACCTTCGCTTGTTGCCTCAAGATCTGATAGAAGTGCCGCAATTTCATCTTCCCTGCCAATAGCAATATATGGAGCACCACTTCTCGGAACAACACCTGCTGAAACCGATGCTAAAAGCGAAGAAAGTATTCTTTTCGGTATTTTTTTGGCATTATTTGTCGCCTGCATTTTCAAACACCTCTCTATAAACTTCGATCACGGTGTAAACTTCACCGTTCTTTTCAAGAATAATATCCCCATAAATCTCTGCTGATATCTCATTTATTTTATCAGCAAGAGAATCTATCATTAATCCACTTTGAAGCGAAATCCTATTTTGCGAACACAAGTCACATGATAGCGCAGAAGATATAAAATCCATGTAAGGCTTAAGAGCCTCCAAAAGCATTTCCTCTTCGCTTTTGACATTGCCATCCTCCACAACGACAGGAGAAAAAATTTCTACAACTGAATCGGTTTCAGCATCAGTTTTTTCCTCATCTTCAAATGCTTCAATTAGTTTTTTGGTTGTATTCCATGATGACTCCTCGATTTTCTTTGCGCTTTCAAGCGAAAATGTGTGTTTGGGGAGATCATACAGCTTATCATATTCGTTTTGCTCTTCGTTTTTTCTTATCATGCGTTTGCCGGGAAGAGCCGAATCCATATATTCATCAATGCTTTTTCGAACATTGACAGGTAAAGAATAAATCGTTAGCCTTGATTTTATGCCAAGATATCCTCTTATTCTGTTTTCGGTATGCTTCACAATATCGGTTATCAAAAATCGCAATTCATGTGAACGAGTTAAAGAACAAAATGAAACTTCGATTCTATATTTGCAAGAGGGCGTGCAAAGTGCATTTAAAAATGCCTCTCTTTTCAGCTCTCCAAATCCAACAAAAAAGCTATTTTCACCCCTAAAATTTAGAAGTGATTTTTTTAGTGCACCAAGAATATGCTTTTCATATAGCGGGATGTTCTCTTTCGTTGCAAACTTGCTTGTTCGCCAATCATAGTTGGAACAATATCTCAAAAGCGTGCCTGCAAGCTCATCGCTTGAGAGAAGTTCGCTCTCTGTTTTATCTCCACACAAAAAAAGTTCCCTTACGATAGCAGTTTCTGCTGCAATTTTATAAGCATCACCTAAGTCTTTTGAGTTTGGAGAAAGCCGATTTATAAAACAAAAATCACTTATCCATTCCTTCATTAAGGAATCAAGCTTGGGATAGTGCTTTCTATAGCTCCGCCAAACAAAGGAAAGCTGAGAAAGCGCATTGGACTTTGTTTTTTCTATATTTATAAGCTCAAATATATAAAGGAGAACATAACTATACGAAGCCTTTATGTATCTACCTGCTCTTAGTTCTGAACGCATATAAAAATAGAACGCAAGCTGATCGGGGTCAAGCTGAGAATACTGTGGAACCCATGAAAAGAACGATGGCTCAGAACACTCGTGACCCTGAATCTCATAATATTTTACGCCGTCCTCATAAAACGAGGAATAATAACCAAAATCATTTTTTTTGAATATTTTAACCGATTTAATAAATGGATTTTGAGGCGAATATTCTTCGTCAGGCTCTGTTTTTTCGGGAGGCTGCGGTACAAAAGATAGGAGTCCCCTATTCTTTTCACTCGGGCGCATCTCTATTGTTTCAAGTTTATCATAAGATGTGCTTTCCTTAGCTTTTAAAATAACCTCAACCGACTCGGTGTCATAAGCATGTGAAACAACTTTTTTAGTATTTTTTTTCTGAGGAATAAGCTTTTCTATGTTCCAAAAATCGTCCATTTTGCGGTCGTTTTGCTCATCGCTCACAGGCTCACCTCCGAAAAAGTTTTATTTAATTATTATACCATTCACCCACTCATTTGTCAATAAGATTAAGTCAAAAAGAAAGGGGCTGAGCTTATAGCTCTGCCCCTAATTTAAGTTTAATATTATCCGTCATAAGCGTCAGACCACTTCTTTTCAAGTGCAGCCCAATCACGAATATCACGGATTCTTACCCAAATCTCATATTCATCATCCCAGATGTAAACATGAGAGTTTGTAGCCTCTTGAACATCTGCATAATACCACTTGCTCTTGTTTTTGTTGTCTATCCAAGTCAGCATATCGCGGTGGAGATGATCTTTATGAGGAATTCTGTCAAGAGTGCGGTTGATTATCTTCATCGCCTCAGCACGAGTAACCAGCTTATCGGGTCTGAATGTACCGTCGGTATAACCATCGATAAATCCAAGCTCACGAGCAGCCTCGATAAAATCACTTGCCCAGTGTGAAGACGTATCAGAGAAGTGAGTATCCTTGCCTGCACTTGTGCCATAGAAGGATGCCGCTATCTTAACAAGCTCAGCTCTCGTGATAAATTCGTTGGGGCGGAATGTTCCATCAGAATATCCGCCGATGACACCTGCGTTTTCAAGAGTTGAAATAGCATTGTTATACCATGCGCCACGCTCAACATCAGAGAAGCTGTTATACTGTGACCAAACCTTTGCACGGCTGGAATCTGTAAGCATACGGAAGAAAATTGTTGCAACCTCAGCGCGTGTGATGTAGTTTTCAGGTCTAACAGTTCCATCGGGATAACCGATAATGTAACCAAAGTGGTCATCCTTTTCAAGCTGAACTTCAACATAAACATTTGTAAACTTGATTCTGTCAACACCGCCAAGAGTTATATCAACCTTACCATCCTTGTCATTGCAAACAACGGAATGTGCATAGCCATAAACATCAGCACTTTCCTCAACAATATAATATGTGCCGGGCAGAAGCTCGATAACCTCCGGAGTGCCTGCTCTAACAGCAACTGTTCTCAGATATTTATTGGCTTTATTTTCAACACGGTAGATTCTAAATGTAAAGACATCATCTCCGCTAAATCCAACCGGTGCGGAGAGAACCTTGTCAATTACAAGATATCCTGTTGTCACAACTGTCTCAAAATGTCCTGTGAATTCAACATTCTCCGCAGGCATTGTGAACTTTCCACCGGATGGATTTACATCAGAAGAAACCCAACCAACAAACTGATATCCGGTAGCACTTGCATCATCAGCAACCTCAACTTCCTCGCCAAATTTATATGTTTTTTCGGCGGGAAGCGCTGTTGCATTTGCAGGAACAGTGCCGGTGTAAGAGTAAGTCACCTTATAAGTATTGCGCTCATAGAAAAGCTTAAGGACAAGAGAGCCGTCTGCGGCAATTGTTCCGGAAGCAATGCGTGAAGCATGATCAGCATCCTCTGCAAAGCCCTCATAGGACTTGGGCGTTGCGGTTACAGAAGCACCTGTTGTGCCGGCCATATTCTCTGTTTCACTTGCTGCTTCGGGATAAGTGCCATCGAGGTTCTGCTTATAGTGCTCAACCTTATAGCCTGTGCCTGTGCTGGCTGTGAAGCTACCCTTAAAGACAACATTCACCGCTGGCATATCAAATTTTCCTTCAACTGGAGTAACTTCAGCACTTGACCAACCACTAAATATATATCCTGAAAGCACCGGATCGGCTGCGACGGTGATATTTTCCTTAGGATGATGCAATGTGGTTTCGGGAAGAGCCGGAGCACCTGTCGGAACCTCGCCATTATACTCATAGCTAACCTTTAACTTAGCGTTTTCTATGAAACGGCCGCGAATAATAACATCCATAGCCGGCATTGTGTACGTATCCGATGTTACAGGAACCTCCGAAGACATCCAACCGTCAAATGTATGGTTTTCGAGAGTTGGCTTTGAAGCAAAGCTGAGAACTGTACCATAGGGAACATTTTTCAGATTATTGCCCGAAATATCGGGAGCACCCTCAGGCTGAACACCAAAATAGTGATATTCAACATTATAAGCATTTCTTGTGTAATAAAGCTTGATTTCAAGAATATCGGGTTCAGGAGTAATCACGCCGGAAAGAATATTATCTTCCTTAGGTGTGAAACCTGTATAATTCTTATGATGAGCAACAGCAACTGCGCCTGTTGTGCCCTCAAAGGTCTCGGTATCATCGGGGATTTGGCTGAAGCCACCACCGAGAAGCTCCTTATAGTGCTTAACAACATAAGGAGTATTGTTATTAGCAACGAAGCTGCCGCTTATAACAACATCATCCTGAGGCATAACAAAGCTATCACCCGAAATATTTACATCATCACTATCCCAGCCGCTGAATGTATAGCCGGGGGCGGTTGCAGGAGCTGCCAAATCAACATTTTC
>JAZUQN010000171.1:0-3114 GCA_045605745.1 Eubacteriales bacterium | reverse complement strand
TGATGGAAAAAATATTATAAAACTGCGAGGAAATATATCTGTAGAAAGTTTAATAGAAATAGCAAACGGAATCAAGATGGCAAAATAATTGTAGTAAATTAGTTAATTAAATCGTTATATAGGCAAACATTATAAGAAAGGATGTTGAATCATGAAAAAATTATTATCATTTATCCTGTGTATCGCCTTACTTTTCACAGCTTGTTCCTTTTATGTGTATGCAAGTGCCGATCAGCCAACTCCGTACTGGACAAATACTGAAGAAGTAATTATAATTCATCAATATGAAAACGGAAAATCACGCTATCAGGTCGAAATTACTGGTTATTCCGGCACAACACTTATAGACAATGTAGATTTGAGACTATATCGTATAGTGGACGAAGATCTTATGGTTCTTGATGGTTGGATATTTAACCTTTCCCAAACAGGTGAAGAATTTTTCTATGCAGGAGTGTTTGAGAATGTTCTTCGTGGTTTTACCTACAGATTAAAGGTAACTGCGGATATACATCGCAACGGCACTGTTGAATCCATAGACTGCTATTTTGATGTGCGCTATTGATAATTAACCGCAAAAAACAACCGATGCTCTCTTTTTTGAGAGCATCGGTTGTTTTTTATTTCTTATCAAAACTCAAAATATTGTATTTATCATATCGGTCTTAATCTAATTCTCATCATCAATATTCTCAATTGCAACCGTCAAGCCTTTTATAATATCTGATAAATTCATCGATGGTTCCTTATTCTGCTCGGTGCAATATGGTATATGGATAAACCCTACCCTCGTCTTGCTGCTTTCAAAATGAGCCAGCAATGTGTATATCACATCATTGCAAACATAGGCTCCGGCAGTATATGACACCTTTGATGGCACTCCGGATGCGTTGATTGCCTCTGCAATTCTGCGCACAGGCAATGTGGAAAAATAAGCAGTCGCACCGCCCTCAATAATAGGCTTGTCAATGGGCTGATACCCGCTGTTATCGGGAACAGTGCTGTGACGAAGATTTATTCCAACCAGTTCCGGGGTTACGGCGTTTCTTCCACCTGCTTGACCTATGCAAAGTATAACATCGGGGCATATCTCCTCTGCCGCCTTTATCACTTTTTCAGCGCCTTTTCCAAATACCACCGGCAAAAGAAGCTTACTCAGTGAATATCCGTTTATAGCGGAAGGCAAGCGAACAATTGCCTCCCAGGAGGGATTAATATTCTCGCCGCCAAATGGCTCAAATCCGGTTATAAGAAGCTTTTTCATTTTTCTATCTTTCCTTTAACAATGACAGCTGAGCGAAATAGTTACGCCCTCCACCATATAAGTATATATTTTCAGTCAAGGCCCAAATTCCTGCGAATCTCCTTTATCTCAGCGATGTTATCTCCCGAGATACTGCTGACAAAAGATATTTCCGAGGCTATTCGTTTTGTTTTTCTACCAAATATCACACCAAGCCATCTTGCAACATAGCAAAAAGGAAGCAATATGGGGACTTTTTTAAGTATGGGATATAATACCTTCATAGATTCATAGGGCAAAAAAAGCCTTTTAAGGGTGTAGGCAAACAAGCTGCCTGTTTCCGCCGTCTTAACTGCAAGGCTGTTCTTTGAGCTGCCATACATTCCGCCTCTGAAAATATATTTCAGAATCATATCCGAAGAGGTATCTATGCCTTCTTCACCAAAGCATTTGTTGGCAATTTTGCTCATTTCATAGGCAAATTTATAAATACCTGCCCTTTTAAGCAGGTCTTCTGCCAGAGTATAGTCTGCATCCATTTTATGCTCCATTACCCATATATCCATCAAGGAGCGTATTCCACATCCGCCCGACAGAAAATGATATGCCATATGAGCATACATATGAAAAACAAAAAACTCTTTTTTAAAGTCATAACGGCTGCCGTCTGCCCTTTCTGCATATCCCCAAGCATCATCAAGCACTTTATCAATGCTTTCCATATTCTCTTTAATGCTGAAGTGCAGTTCAAGGTGTATCTTATTTGTCGAATACAAAGAAACCTCATGATAATGCCGCTCGCCTAAGTCGTATCCTACCATAGTCAAGCACTCTACAGCAGCTTCTATATCCGCTTCGTGAATCAAAATATCAATATCACAGCTTGTTCGCACACTTTCATTTGGATAATAAGGCCTTATCACAGAGCCTTTGAGTGGAACATATGCTATCTCAGCCTTATCAAAAGCCTCGCAGATTTCTCTATAGGCATATTTAAGCTGCTCGCATCTGTAAAAAGCAGTAAGCTCCTCCCTCTTCAAAAGATCAGCAGCCTCAATTTCAGTCTCTAATTTATTGCGATAAACAAAATCCGAAACTATATGAGCAAGATCGTGCTTTTTTGCAAGACGATATACGGCCGATAGAACATCCGGCGTTAGACTTGCCTTGATAGACTCTCTCGGCTCAGCTGCTTTTAGCTGTGAGCCGAGAATTTCTATCAATATATGCTGAATATCTCTTTCATCCATATATCATCAACCTTTCAAGCTTATTTTCGCCAAACCATCTTGTTTACAACTCCGGTATAGGACTGAATTATCTTGACGACCTTTGTTGAAACATTTTCCTCAACATAAGTGGGAACGGGAATACCGTAATCACCGTTATCATTCATGTCTATGGCAGTGGTAACCGCTTCAAGCAGGCTCTTTTCGTCAATGCCTGCCAAAATGAAGCAAGCCTTGTCAAGTGCTTCCGGGCGCTCGGTGGAGGTCCTTATGCAAACTGCAGGAAACGGATGGCCAACACTTGTAAAGAAAGAGCTTTCCTCCGGAAGAGTGCCGCTATCTGAAACAACAGCGTAAGCATTCATCTGCAGCTTGTTATAATCGTGGAAGCCAAGAGGCTGGTTCATCCTAACACGCTCGTCAAGCTTAAATCCGGTTGCCTCAAGACGCTTTCTTGAACGAGGATGGCAAGAATAAAGTATAGGCATATCATACTTCTTTGCAAGCTTATTGATAGCCGTAAAAAGACTCACAAAATTCTTTTCGGTGTCGATATTCTCTTCTCTGTGAGCAGAAAGAAGGATATACTTTTTAGGCTCTAATCCGAGTCTCTCAAGCACGTCGCTCTTTTCAATATCCGAA
>JAZUQN010000170.1:0-6381 GCA_045605745.1 Eubacteriales bacterium | reverse complement strand
CTGCTATCGTTTGTGATAGCCGATTGTCCCACAGAATTTTTGCAGTGTGCTCGCCTATGTTTCCCCGACAAATCAAAATTTGTTTAAAAAATAAGCAAAGAGGCCGATTCTAAGCATCGACCTCTTTTTTTGTTGGTATGTGTTATTAATACACAAGCTTCCTAAAGTTTTTAATTCTATGGAACGTAGCCATGTCTGCATTGTGGGCAGAACAGGTGTTTTCACTGCCTGATCTCGAAACAAAAACAATATCCTCGCCGTCGATAGCCATAGAAGCATAATGACGCGATTCTTTTTCGCTTTTGCCAATAGCAACAATGCCTGCAAAACACCAGTCAACAAGATTTTTAGAAAAGGACAATTGCATTCTGTGGCGTTCGTCATAGGGTAGATTGAAGCGATTTTCTGATAAAAATTCTTTTCGTGTCATACTGTCTGTGGCCTGAGATGAAAGAAGCCAGAAAAGCTTTGTTTTTTCGTCCCACAAAATATGAAATCGCAGTTGACCGCCGGGCAAAGGCAGATAAACGATTCTTTTGCCCGAAGGATTGATCTCGGGCATAACTTCAATTTCTTCTTTGCCGTTTTTTTCGGTTATAACTGCTTTTAAAATGCAAGCATAGCCTGTGCCCGATGTATGAGCACGCATTATGAGATGAAAGGTCTTGCCGCTTTCGTCATACCAATAATGCTTTTCGTCTTTAATTTTTACAATTCCGCATTCAAGCCAGCCGCTCATATTGTCTGTGGTTCTTCCGTCATTATAGTCATTTTTATGTAGCGTGGTGGTGAAAAATGGCACCCCATACAGATCGAGCTCATCTTCCTTTATCAGATCACGGAATCTTAGGCTTTTAGAAAAGCTCCAACTTTTTGGATCTCTCAGATCATCGGTGATTTTTGCCCTCATAACTACAGGCGCGTGAGAGCTTACATTCCATCCATCTTTGATTTCATTTTCATCATTATATACTTTTTCAACTGCAAGAGAAATATAACCGTCTTCTATCCAAACATTAGCGGCACTAGACTGCCAAAACTTTCCTTTTGTCAGATAGCTTCCCATATCCCATGTTTCCCCATTGTCATCTGAGCGATAGATTATGAGATCGTCACAATGTCCTAACAGATAAACATATCCGTTACATTCAAAGGGTCGAGCATGAAAAAAATTTCTCAAGGCTTTTTTTTGCCATGTTTTTCCGCTGTCATCTGAAGTGAAAATTTGTCCTATATGATATAAGCCGCTATCAGGATGAGGAATTACTTCTTTTGGCAGCCCCTCCGGACATACCGAGGCGTCATTGTTTGTAAATAAATCGTGCGAAAAAACATATCTTCCGCTTCTCAGTATGCATATTGCAGGTGTGCCCGAATAGGCGTTTTTTGGATCGGGAGATTTATAAATTTCCACATAATCGTTTGCAAGAGGCTTCATTATGATTTCTCCTTTAAATTTATAGTGACATTAAACATTATACTTATCTTAAAATTCTAAGTCAATATCTTATCCAATATTGATTTGGAATTTTTGTTATAAAAAATTATTTTATTAATATAAAATAAAAAACTTTACAAAATATCTGACTCGTGGTATCATATTAGTAGAAAAATTCTAAAGAAAAGGGATAAATATGATAGAGTTCAATCACAAGCTTCCATCAATGAATATTGAGGGCAGACGAAACGGAACCTATAATAACAGAGAGCTTGGATTTCCATCAGTTTTAACTACAAGAGACTATAAGCTTGGTGAATTTGTCCACACGCTCAGGAGCAACATTTATTCTGACCGTTCGCTTGTTTTTATTGACGGTAAGATACTTGTTTGTGGTAAAAATTGGATTCGTGATCATGTTCATATCATGAAAGCGATGAGGCATTGGGAATATAATCTTGGCTCTTTTCTCAATTTTATTATTGAAACTCAGCGCGAAGACGGTCAGTTTTATGAGCTTATAAAGCAATATGACGATTATCACTGGAAAATGGTGGAAGAGGATTGCAGGGTTATGTATGATGATGACAACCTGACCCTTGTGAGACTTGAGCTTGAAGCTGATATTGAGTATCTTGTCATCGAGGGCGCAATGTATCTTTATCGCACAACAGGGGATGATAATTGGCTTCGGGATGTGCTCCCGAAGCTTGAAAAGGGAATAGAATATATTACATCAGACAGCAAAAGGTGGGATGCGGAGCATGGGCTTGTAAAGCGTCCGTTTACTATTGATACTTGGGATTTTACAAATGAAATAAGCTCAAAAAATGATCGCAGAATACACCCCGATATGCCAATGTCTATTATGCACGGAGATAATTCGGGTGTTTATCAGGCGATGAAACAGCTTGCTTTTTTCAACAGGAGGCTTGGCAGGGAAGAAAAGGCACTTTCGTGGGAGACGCGAGCTGCTGAAATACGAGAAAACATGATGAAATATCTATGGAACGGAGATTTTTTTGTTCACCAATATCATCTCACGCATAAAGGTGTTGATGACCTAGAAAATCGCCGAATTTCACTTTCAAATCCATATGATATAAACAGGGGATTAACAACAACCGAAGAATCAAGGCGGATTATTGAAGAATATATGCGAAGGAGAGCAGAAACAAAAAGCTTTGCAGAATGGTTCACCATAGATCCCCCATATGAATTATTCCAAGATTATAAGCCGGGGCAGTATGTCAATGGTGCAGTTTCGCCCTTTACTGCAGGAGAGCTTGCAAAAGCCGCATTCAACAATGGATATGAAGAATATGGATGGGATATTATAAGTAGATTTATAGAGCTTGCTGAAAGAGACAGAACTGTCTATTTTCTTTATTATCCTGATTCCACTCCTCAGATACATGGGGGTCCAAGTGCATGGGGGGCTGCTTCGCTGATAAGTGCAGTTGATGAGGGATTGGCAGGGATTAATGATGTTGGGGTAAATTATGACGAGATATTCTTCTCTCCCAAATTTACAGTGACACATTATGATGAGCTAAGGTATCTCACGGGATATGAGGTTTCGGGAGCGTTTGTTGATGTTCGATTTGTTATTACAAACGAAGGAATGAGATATGACATCTATTCCCCGGCAAAAAAAATAAATGCGCATATTTTGCTTCCGGGCGGAAAAGAATGTGAAAAACTGTTTATAAATTCAAAAAGATCAAATTTTTCACTCAGCTATGTTGCTGACTCGAAATATCTTGATGTTTTGCTTGAAAATATAGATGAAAGTATGGTGAGCTACGAAATAATTTTTAAGAGATAACCGATTGATCTGTTGACAATTGGGGCTAAATATGTTAAAATTCAGTGATATTTTTTTGAGGTGTACCATATGAAAAAACTTTTTAAATTTGCTTTTATTCTGGTTGTTTTATCTGTTACTTTGGTCATTTCTGCTTTTGCAGATGCAAGCGGCGAAATGCAAAAGACCTATAATGGGGGAATCATTGTTAACAACACATGGGAATATGTCTCAAGCGAAAAAACACTTTACATTAGGTCTAAAGAGCCTGATACTTATAATGAAACAGGCAAAACAAGCTATGATGAAAAAAATAATGCTTGGGGCAAATATATAAACGAGATAGAGCATGTTGTTCTTATCGGCAATTTTGATAAATGCTCCGGTGGAGCGTTTAAAAATCATACCGCACTTAAGGATATCCGCATAACCGACGATGTTCAACAATTTGATGGCTCCTGCTTTGAGGGATGCAAAAATCTCCAGAGCATTACGGTTGAAGACAATGAACACATAATTGGATATGCAGATCTTAGCAATGCTTCTATACTTCGCGGAGATAAGCACTTTTATGGAACTAAGATAACCACAGCATTCACCACGGGTGCTCTTTCTGTGGTGGGAAAATCCCAACTTAATGATGGCGCAACTATTTATGCCCCGAAAAACTCAAAGGCGTATGAATATTTTAGCAGTGTTGGATTATATAAGGTTATTGACAGCGCACCTGTTGAGATAAGCATAACAGTTGGTGATAGGGTTTATAAAGATACATATACTTATGGTTCAACCATTTCATTTCCTGTTTTAGACGGTGCCGGTTATGTTCTTTTTAGCAACAAGGACTGCACAGAAATATGCACAGACATAAAAGCAACAAAAGATATGGCGTTATATGGAAAGCCGCTTCTTGAAGCCGCTTATCTAACTGTCAGAAGCGAAGATCATCATGGACTTAGAATGGTTTATCAGCTTGATAACAATGCTTTGCCGGGCGGCAGTGAATACCGTATAACCGAATTTGGGGCTCTGAGCATAAAGCAAAAGGGGCTTAAGACAAATCTTGATATGTCCGTGGATGAGGCTGACAAGGTCGTAGTTTACAAAGACGGAAAATATAGCGGCAGTCTCTCTGGAGTACCTGTGGGCGGAATTACCGAATATGCCTGCACTGCTGTTGGATATGAAAGGGATGGCAAGTTGAGCTTGGAAAATGCTGAACAGAACCTTTTGTTCAGAGGCTATGCGATAGTAACCGAGATGTCAAGCGGCAAAAATTTTGTTTGCTACACAGATATAGATAAATTTAATCTTGCTGACGGATGCAAAAATACCCTTGAAAAAGTTGAATCGGAAGAATTGACATTACAATCCTCGGAGGAGCTTGCCTTTATAAAAGCACCTCTTGAGGCAGGTGTAACCCCAAATTATATCTACACAAAGGAAGAACTGCTTAGCACTATTAACAAGGTTTATAACGATGAAACTCATTATATTCCAGCTCAGCATCTCAGTACATCTGCAACGGCTATTTCTTCATTTCTTGAAAACTCCTATGAAGCCTCGGGCGCATATCCTGCGCTTGTTGCGCTCGATCTGATGGATATGACAACCTTCAATGAAAGAACGGAAGCGATCATTGAAGAATGTAAGGAATATATTTCTATGGGCGGAATCGTTTCCTTTAGCTATCATATGGAAAACCCAACGGGAAATTATACAAGTGAGGGACTTTGCCGCGGAGAGCTTGGCGGTGAGGACAAATGGGTTGAGCTTATGACAAAGGGAACAGCTCTTAATACTAAATTTAACACTATTCTCGATTATGCAGGCATAGTTCTAAAGGAATTTGATAAAGAAGGATATCCTGTTATCTGGAGACCTCTTCATGAGAACAATGGAGGCTGGTTCTGGTGGTGTGCTATCCAGACTTTTGAGGAAAACGGCAAAACTGTAACCCGAGCTATCGATCAGGACATTTTTGTTGACCTTTGGAGATATGTTTACGATTATTATACCGATGTTTGGGGACTGAAGCACGTTGTTTGGGCATATAGTCCAAATGTAACAAACAGCAATTCCCCAATGCCGGTTATGTATGGATATCCCGGAGATAAATATTGCGATATTGCCGGAACAGACTGGTATACAAGCGGTAACTATGAGGTCAACGGAAGCGAACGCTGTTATAAGACTTTGATGGTAGAAACGAAAAAACCTGCAGCTCTTACAGAATTTGGTCCAAGCGGAAGTCTTCGTGCAGATATCACAAAAGGGCAGACCCAAAATGAAGTTTTTGGATGCAAGGACGAGCTGGCGCTGATCAAAAGAATGATGTCTGATGGACTTAAAGTGACATATGTTCTTAACTGGAGCGGTTCTTGGTCTATGCTTTCTCTTGGAGATATGGATGTTATTATGCATGATGAAAGTGCACTTGATCTTTATGAGATAAAAGCAATCTTTAATGCTCAATTCCATACAAGAAAATAAAAATCAGGGCTGTCGCTTGACAGCCCTGATTTATTTTAAAAGCTTTTATTAGTTGGGACCGATAGACACATTCCAACCGGCAATATACTGAGCAAGCAGAACAAGGTCTTCTATTCTCAGATCACCGTCTGAATCAACATCGGCGGCAAGATAGCCTTTTGAAGAAAGCTCCACATCCCATCCGGCAATTTTTTGAGCAAGTAAAACAAGATCTGCAGGCCCGATATCACCGTCCTGGTCAACATCCCCGTAGTAGACCGCAGATTTTGAGGTCAGAACTATACGGCTGTTCTTGTCATAAAACTTAAGTTCAACATCATCATCAAAGTCGTTATAGGAAGCTCCGCTTAGATATGTTATAGCTGCTTTTTTTGTGCTTCCGGATTTAATGACACCGGAGGTTTTTGCCTTGATGATCATGCTTGAAGAGAAGAAGATAGCAGAGGCGTCCGTTCCGCCGTTAGCGGTCAGCTTTTTGGTGGCAAGTGTCAGGTCGTTTGCCTTAATTGCACAAGCGCCCTTTCCGCCGTTTATAACAAGCTCTGCGCCATAACCAGAATTTAATATTGCATTTAGCGCAACAATTCCTTCGCCACCCTTTGCAGATGAAGTATTTGCACCGTTAACTGTAAGATCTGCAGAA
>JAZUQN010000169.1:0-2777 GCA_045605745.1 Eubacteriales bacterium | reverse complement strand
GCTGTATATCACTCTACCCCTCCTTATTGCGCCAAAAAGCACCGGCGCAATAAGGGTTCAGTGAACCGCACAATGCTTTCGTTTGTGGTGAGCGATTGCTAAGCAGAAAAATCGCAGTGTGCTATTTTTTGTGAAAACACAGCTCCCCCGATAAACTCCTGTTTAATTGCAAAACCAATATAAAAAGGGGCTGATTTAAAATCAGTCCCTTTTAAAATGTACCCCGCCGAGCCGTGTAAAGAGGAATTTGAAAACCCTGCGTGTGCAAGGTGGTGTCCTCTCCGCCATTTTTACTGCTTCCAACGTCCGCTGCCGTGTCGAGACAAGTCAATCGATACACAGTGCGGGAGGCCTGCAATCCATGGTGGAAGTTTATCCGGACTCCAATTTCAAATTGTGGGTCTCAATTGCCCCAATATCACAAACTAAGCAGGCAAATCTCAATTTTCTGACGCCTTATGCGTCGTAATCAACCTCGCCAAAAAAAGCATCGTCAAAGAAATCGGCAACCTTGTCAAATTCTTCGTCGTCCTCAATTGATGTGAGCAGCTCCTCGCCGTTCTCATCTGCTGTCACTTCAAGGATATCATACTCGATCATCTGATCCTCACCCTTTTTGGGCGCAGCGTTATCAACAGGTGTGATAGCCTTATACTGCTTGCCCTCAAATTCAAAGGATGCCAACAGCTCAACCTCAAATTCGTTACCCTCTTCATCTGTCAGGGTGTATGTTTCGGGAAGATCGGAAGCGATCTCGTCAAAATTCTTCTTATCAGCCATTTTTAATCTCCTTTATGTTCATTAGTTATATTGTATTATAAAAACGCAAAAATGTCAACTGTTTTTTATCAGAAAAAGCGGCAAATTTATCTTATACATAACCCAGATCGTCCGGCGAAAAATCCAGAACTGCAGACAGGATATAGTTGCTGACAAACATTCCCCTTGTTGTGAAGGAATAACGGTCGCCAACCTTTCTGACAAAGCCGCCGGCAATATATTCATCAAGATACTGGCCAAATTTTTCTCTGAAATCCACGCCATAGCGAGCCTTAAATTCATTTCCCTCAACGCCGTCCTCAAGACGCATACGAAGCATAACATATTCATTCATGCTCTCGTTTTTGCTTATCACTTTGCTTTCTTCAATAATCCTTATTCCGGCATCAAGTATTTCAAGACCGTCAATATATGTTTCGGCGTTTCTGATAACAGAATATCTTTCCCCGCCGAAATATGAATGTGCAGAGGCACCGATGCCTATATATTCATCAAGATTCCAATATTTCATATTGTGGCGCGAATAGCGGCCGGGCTTTGAAAAATTGCTCATCTCATATCTTTCATAGCCCTCACCCTGAAGAAGCTGCACCGCATCGCAGTACATATCAAACTGTACATCGTCATCTGCAAGATTGAGCTTGTCGCGAATGGCAAAAAACGGAGTACCCTCTTCGATCTTCAAGCAGTATAGCGAGATGTGCTCGGGAGAAAGCTCCGTGAGATATCCGAGAGTTCTCTTCAGGCTCGACATTGTCTGCCCCGGCAAGCCATACATAACATCTGCGCTGATGTTGGTGAAGCCTGCATCTCTCGCATATTTAAAGGTTTCCCCAAACTGCTCGATTGTATGTATCCTTCCAAGAGTTTTCAGCTCTGCCGGACTTGCACTTTGCATACCAATGCTCAGCCTATTTATTCCAAGCCTTCGGAGAGCCTTTAAATATCGTAAATTCACCGTTCCGGGATTTGCCTCAATGGTGATTTCGGCATCCTTTTGCAGCTTAAAATTTCTTCTGATAGAATCCATCAGCCTTTGAAGCTGGCTTATGGGCAAAAGAGTTGGAGTTCCGCCGCCGAAATATACGGTATCTATGGTGTGGAGCCTTGCCGCATCTGAAATATCCTCCATTTGGAGCATCATTGCAGAAATATAGCTCTCCATAAATTTATCGTTTCCGGGTGTGAATGAATAAAAATCGCAGTAAGCACATTTTTTTGCGCAGAAGGGAATGTGCAGGTAAAGTCCCAGCTTTTTTCTTTCTTTCATAAAAATCCCTCTTAATTTACCGTCAGTTTTCGTCATCCAGACGAAGGACAGCCATGAATGGCTCAGGCGATACTTGAACAGAGCCGAGCTGACGCATCTTTTTCTTGCCCTCTTTTTGCTTTTCAAGGAGCTTCTTCTTTCTGGTGATATCTCCTCCATAGCATTTGGCAAGAACGTCCTTTCGGAGTGCTTTAACGGTTTCTCTTGCAATAATCCTTGAGCCTATAGCTGCTTGGATTGGTATTTCAAAGAGCTGTCTCGGAATGTTTTCCTTCAGCTTTTCGGCAATTTTTCTTGCCCTCGCATAGGCCTTTTCCTCGTGAACTATAAAGGAAAGTGCATCCACGATTTCACCGTTCAGCATGAAATCAAGCTTAACAAGCTTTGATGGCGCATATTCAGAAAGCTCATAATCAAGGGAGGCATATCCGCGGCTGCGGCTTTTCAGTGCGTCAAAAAAGTCATATATTATCTCGTTAAGCGGTAGGTCATAGTGAAGCTCAACACGCTCGGTATCGATATATTTCATATCTATAAAAACGCCTCGCCTATCCTGACAAAGCTCCATAAGTCCTCCCACAAATTCTGTTGGGGTTATGATATTTGCTTTGACCATCGGTTCATAAGCGGTTTCTATTTCGTCAACTGTTGGGAAGTTTGATGGGTTGTCTATGCGTATCTTTTCACCGCCTCGTTTCGTTATCTCATAGATAACGCTTGGTGCTGT
>JAZUQN010000168.1:0-8976 GCA_045605745.1 Eubacteriales bacterium | reverse complement strand
GTTATGAATATGGAAGAAAAAAAGAAGTATTTGAAAAAATATTATTCGCTTGCAGGAGCGCTTTCGGAGCTCTATGAAAGATTGTTTTTAATGGATTTTTGTGCTTCACATATTTCTGAGCTTGTCAGCAAATCTGTTTTGCTGGAAAAAAAGGCTTATCTGTATGGATTAGTTTGCAATTTTCTTTTGGCTGACATGGATTTGTCGGAGATGGAAAAGAACTTGTGTTTGGTAAAGGCAATTCTCGATGAAATAGCAGAGACAGCCGCAAAGCTTTATGAAATAGCAGAAACAAACAGTAAGCTTTTTAGAGATTATCTTGTTTCGCTTGAGAAGGCTGTTGATGCAAAAAACAAAGGAAAAAAAATGAATATCAGTGCAATAAAAAAATGCAATTTGATGTTTGTAAATACATTTAAAACAACATTGTAGAAGATGTCTGTTCATATAATGAAAAGCTCTGCTCTGATCTTGCTTTTATGTGGTTGACAAAAAGGAATTTTTGAGTTAAAATATATACTGTAAGAAATTGCTTGGGAGGGCTGTGATACTTATGGGGGATAATGCTAAAAGGTTACTGCTGATCATAAATCCTGTTGCAGGAAAAATGAAATCTAAAAGTGCGCTTTTTGATATCGTCAAGGTCTTTTGCGAGCATGAATTTGATGTCACGGTTAAGCTGACTGCAAGGCGTGGACATGGAACCGAAATTGCCGAAAGTGAACATGATAAATATGATCTGATAGTTTGCGTTGGCGGAGACGGCACACTGAATGAGGTTGTTCGCGGTCTTGTTCGTGCCGGTTCTCACACTCCGATTGGTTATATACCTGCAGGAAGTACAAACGATTTTGCAAATAGCATCGGGCTGTCATCCACTCCAAAGCAAGCGGCACTTAATATAGCAATCGGCAGTCCTTTGAAGCTTGATATAGGGGCATTTAAAGAAGTTAATTTCACCTATATTGCCTCATTTGGTGCTTTTACATCTGCTTCCTACAGCACCCCTCAGGCAACGAAAAATGCTATTGGTCATATTGCCTATATCCTTGAGGGCATTAAGGATCTTAGCACGCTGAAGCCTGTTCATGTTAAGATAGAGGCCGATGGTGAAACGCACGAGGGGAATTATATTTTTGGCGGAATTGCAAATTCAACCTCTGTTGGCGGTATTGTGAAGCTAAAAAAAGAGCTTGTTGATATGAGTGATGGACTTTTTGAGGTCATTCTTATAAAGAATCCGAAGAATTTAAATCATTTGAATGAGATCATCCTTGCTCTTATGACCTCAGAATATAAAAATAATAAGTCAATAGAGTATTTTAAGGCTTCTGAGCTTAAGGTTACAACCGAGGATAAGCTTCCCTGGACTGTTGACGGCGAATATGCAGACGGAAGCGGAAGCTTTACTATAAGAAATTTGAAGCAGAGATTAACGATAATAAAATAAGCAAGGGGTAACACCGTACCCCATAGCCGAAGAGATAAAACTCTTCGGCTATAGCTGTGAAAAGGTGCAGATTATGAAACTCATTATAGCAGAAAAGCCAAGTCTTGCCCGAAATATTGCAGCCGCAATAGGCGAGACTACAAAGGGTAACGGCTTTCTTGGCGGAAAAGAATATATAGTAACGTGGGCGTTTGGCCACCTTTTTTCGCTTGCTGATATTGAGCATTACAGTCCCTCTCCGGATGGAAGCGGAAGATGGACTATGGAAAATCTGCCTTGCTTTCCCAAAAGCTTTGATTATGAGCTGAAAAAAGGGGCAGACAAAAAGGTTGACAGCGGAGTTTTGCGTCAGTTTGAGATCATTAAAGCTCTTTGCAGAAGAGAAGATGTTGACACCATAATCAATGCAGGAGACGCCGATAGAGAGGGCGAAATTATTGTTAGGCTTTGCATAAGGAAGGCTTTTCAGGATATGGGGGGGGATCCGTTCGGCGGCGGATGCGGAAAGCGGCTTGCAAGACTTTGGCTTCCCGACCAGACGCCCGAAACGGTTAGAAGTGCTCTTCTTGAGCTGAAGGACGAAAATGAATATGACAATCTTGCCTCTGAGGGATATGCAAGAACATATATAGATTGGCTATACGGTGTTAATTTGACAAGATATGCAACCTTGAAAACCGGCACACTGCTTAGAGTTGGCAGAGTTATTGTTCCAATTGTCAGGGCGATATACGACCGCGATATGGAAATAAGAAATTTTGTGCCGGGGAAATACTATGCTCTTGTCAGCGCAGAGGAGACAAACAACGAGATAGTTGAGCTTACGAGCAAGCATAAATTTGACGGTGACAAGCTGAATACCGCAATGAGAGCTTGTGCAAAGCTGAATGGCGAGGAGGCGGTTGTTACAGGAGTAAAAAGAAAAAAATCAACTCTTGATCCCGGCAAGCTGTATTCGCTTTCAAAGCTTCAAAACGTGCTTGGTAAAAAATATAAAATGTCGATGGCAGATAGCCTGCAGATAGTTCAGAAGCTTTATGAGGATGGATATCTCACCTATCCAAGAACGAACTCTGAATATATGGCAACGGCAGAGAAGGACAAGATAAAAAAGATAATCGAAGGCTGCAAAAAAATTGGATATCCAATGGTGTTTAAGGATAAGAAGACTATTTTTGACGATTCAAAGATAGAGTCTCATTCTGCAATCACGCCCACCTATAAGATACCTGAAAAAAGTAAGCTGTCGGAGAGTGAATATACAGTTTATTCAACAGTGTTCAAGCGATTTGCGGCGGTTTTTTGCGCAGAGGACTGTGTTGTTGGTAAAACCGAAATAACCATAAGCGTTGGCGGACTTGAAGAATTTACTCTTAAGGGAACTGTTGTTCTTGAAAAGGGCTGGACAAAATATGACGATGCTGAGAAAAAGGACAAAATTTTGCCAAAGCTGCAAAAGGGTGATAAGGTCAATATTAATTTTAAGCCCCAGGAAAAGGAGACATCTCCGCCAAGGCATTATACAATTGAAACGCTTAATAATTATCTAAAAAACCCATTTAAGGAAGATAAACTTAAGGCGAAAAATGTCGAGGAAAATCGTGAAGATGCTGATGGTGCAATTTCCGATGAGGAGGATTATAAGGCAATTTTTGAGGGCCTTGAGCTTGGCACCGAGGCAACAAGGACAGGTATTATAGATAACGCCAGAAACAGCAAATATATAGAGCTTAAAAAGGATGTATATTATATTCTACCTGATGGAGAATTTCTTATAAACTCCCTTGGACAAATGAACATAAATATGGACAAATATAAGACCAGCGAGATAGGAAAGGCACTCAAAAAGGTGTTTAGAGGCAGCATGAGTGTTGAAGAGAGCCTTGAGCTTGCTGAGCGTGAGATCAAGGGGTATTTTCAGCGCAGTGATGCACCCATTGAGCTTGATACAGACACCGGATTTTTTGGAGATGTGGTTGGAAAATGTCCTCTTTGCGGAGGCGATGTTGTCAGATATAAATTCAAATATTCCTGCAGAAATTACAAGGATAATGGGTGTAATTTCGGTGTTTCTTGTTATATTTGCGGTAGAGCTGTTTCTGTTTCAAATGTAAAAAAGTTGCTTTCCGAGGGGAAAACATCGAAAATTCAAGGCTTTGTTTCAAAGAAAAGCGGAAAGAGCTTTGATTCATATCTCGTGTTGAAGGATGGAAAGGCTGAATTTCAATTCAAATGACCGGGAATGAGGTTGTTACGACGCCTGTTTCGTATTACGCTTTAATAAAAATATGTGGCTGAGCCATTGGCTCAGCCACATATTTTTATATACTTTATTTTTTCCAAGCTTCAATATTTAAAATTCCTTCTGTGGTAGAATCGGTTACAGACACTTCAACGGTATCGCCGGTTCTGAGGGTGATAAGCGATTCGTCAATGGAAAGATTGCCCTTCAGAACCGTTCCGTCTGCCCCCATAAGGTAGATAAAGGGTTCGTTGTTTATTTCTATTATGCGTATTTCATCAATTACAACCGTCATCTTGGTTTCTGCGGAGATATCGCTGCTCGTAACACCGTTTTCCCTGAGCAGCTTTTTATAATTTGCCATAACAGCTGATTGGGTTTCGCCTGTTGCTACTATGCTATATTGCTCCACATTGACAAGCGCATATAGCTTGACAAGTCCGCCACTGTCTTTGAGAACCATTATATAAGTTGCCTCTCCTGCAACATTTATAAGAGAAGGGAAGGAGGCTTGATAACCCTTTTCCTGAACCTCACCCTCGGCGGCAGTCATTGCGCTGTATTCCTCGGCACCGACAACGGGATAGAACTTGTATTCTCCAGTTCTTGCATTCGAGAGTATAAAGCCTATGTTGCTCTCATCAGCCGCCACCGATGTTACACCGGTGAAATACCAAACATCATCTCCGATAACGATATAGCCGAAATCATCGGTTGTCATTTTGCATCCAACATTTCCAATAACGCTGTTCCAGTAGCCGCCGGAAAGCATACCCTGCCAGTTGTATTTTTTTGTTGCAAGATGACCGTTATAAACAATGTCTATCCAAGAAGGAGTGTTTGCAACATCATATATCTCGGATTTACCGCTGCAGGGATCAAAAATTATAACCTCGCTGACATCAAGTGCGCCGAAAAGACCAACTCTTGGCTTTAGACAGGAAACAATGTAATATGGGTCGCCGTCTTCGTTTATTTCAAAGCTGTGCGTGCCGAAAATTTTGGTGGGATAGGAAAAGCGCAGTTTTCTCATAAGGTCATCGCCAAAATATCCGCTTTCTGTATAGTGGATATTATTTTTCAGCTTTACATATTCCGCAGTGCTGTAAACAGGGTCTACCATAATGTAGCCCGGAACTCCGCTTTTGCGATTGCCCATCCATTTGAAAAAGTCGGCATATTCAAGAGAGCTTATCTTTTTCGGAGCTCCTTTATAATTTATCTGTGTATATGCACCGCTCGCCTGATACTGTGAAATAACCTCGGAAAGAGATCCCAGTGCTCTGTTTCCTATAATTATTGCAGAGCTTGTATCCATAAGTGCGATATTCGTAACATCTTTCGTTTCGGGCATATCTTCTTCAAAGGCAGCCTCGTTTACTTTGATAAGAGAGGCATAATCCTTAGCCCTGAACAGAGTGGCAGAGGAGAGCGATCCAAAAAGCATTATTATAAGGGGAAGCACTATCACGCCGACTATCCAAAAATTTATAGTTTTGAAATCTATATTTATATAAAGTCCTTTTGCCGTGGAGTTTTTCTTTATGACCTTATGCTTATTGGTTAAGATAAATGGCAGAAGTGCGAGAAGCAGGATCCATGTTAAAAAAGACCAAAAATCTGCACTGTAAACATTGATGGCAGGCAGGGTTATGTAATAGGACAAACCGCCGCCCAGAATTACAAGTATAACGGATATGAGGATTTTCTTGAATATTTTTTTCATATTTTACTCCTTTACTGTGGATTTCTTCTGTCATCTATGGGAGAGATGCCAAATCGTCTTTTGTACTGACGGTAGAATGATGAATAATCTCTAAAGCCACATTCTGCAGCGGCAACAGTTGCGTTTTTGCCCTCTCTTAAAAGAGTTCTTGCAACAAGAAGTCTTTTGAGAACAACATAGTCCCAAACCGAAGAACCGGTGGATTGCTTAAAGGCACGGTTGATATATGATTTGCTGAAAAAGAATTTTTGCTCCAGCGTGTCAAGAGTCCAGTCCTCAGTCAGGTGGGCATTTATATATGTGATAACACTGCCGACTATCTCATTGGTTGCATCCTCAACCGATATGGTTATATTGAGCTCCTTTGCGTTTCCGTTTTCGATATTACGCAGCTCGCTGAGCACTGCGGTGAGGTTTGAAAACATAAGGGCCAAACGCTCCTCCTCGCTTGCCACATTTTCTCTGCACATTCGGCGCATACAAGTGTCTATAAACGCTGTGGAATCGGCATTTCCACAAAATAGATTTCCCTTTCCGATGGGGCGTTCGGTAAACAGCTTTGCGAGATCTGCACAAAATGGGGAATCCTCTATCATCGAAAGAGGAAAATGAAGAGTTATGCGTTCATATTTTTCATCGGAGCTTATGTGAAGCTTGTGTACCTCGCCATATCGCATTATAAGTACGCATCCCGGTGTGAGTGGATAATCTGTTCCCTCAACAGTGTAAAAACCACTGCCGGAAATGAAATAAAAAAGCTCACAGCAACGGTGTGCATGGGTGGGAAAGTCGGAATCCTTTGGAGATTCATCAACAGAATGATGTAGATATAGGTCACCCTTTTTGTAAATAGTCATTGCTTTTTACGATTCCTCTCCTTGCAGAAAGATTTGATGATTTAATTATACACCATTTTTTTCATTATATCACATTTGTTTTGAATATGCAATATTTTTTGAAGATATATACAATTTTATTGCTTTGAAAGCGTTGTATAATATTATTGGCGAAATTATATTTACAAAAGAAACGGTATGGAGGTTTAAATTATGTCAAAGGTTTGTGTAGTGACAGGTGCCGGAGGAGTGCTTTGCTCTGCTTTTGCTGCTGAAATGGCTAAAAACGGTTATGGCGTTGCACTTCTTGATCTCAATGGCGATGCAGCAGAGGCTGCAGCTGCTGACATCAGAGCAAACGGCGGGCAGGCTTTTGCTTATGCGGCAAATGTTCTTGAAAAGGATTCTCTTGAGGCGGTTCACCAAAAGATACTTGCTGATCTTGGCAAATGCGATGTGCTTATTAACGGTGCCGGCGGAAATAACCCAAGGGCAACAACCGTTCACGAATATTTTGAAGAGGGCGATGAGACAAGAGACGATATTAAAACCTTCTTCAACCTTGATAAAGAAGGCTTTAATTTTGTTTTCAGCCTTAATCTTATGGGAACTCTTATCCCAACACAGGTTTTTGCCGCTGATATGATCGGCAGAGAAGGATGCAGCATTATCAATATTTCTTCTATGAATGCGTATACTCCCCTTACAAAGATCCCTGCATACAGTGCTGCAAAGGCAGGCGTTTCAAACTTTACTCAGTGGCTCGCAGTTCATTTTGCGGGAGCAGGTATCCGAGTTAATGCTATAGCTCCGGGTTTCTTTGTTACAAAGCAGAACAAGGCACTCCTCTTTAATGAAGACGGAACCCCCACACCGAGAACAGGCAAGATTCTTGCTGCAACTCCCATGGGCCGCTTTGGTAAGCCGGAGGAGCTTCTTGGTACACTTAAATATCTTACAGATCCCGAGGCTGCAAGCTTTGTTACAGGCATTGTAATTCCTGTTGACGGCGGATTCTCCGCATATTCAGGTGTTTAATTGCAGAAAGGAAGATTAAAAATGGCTAATAATTTTAAACTTGCGGCTTTTGCTGATGAAGCAAGCCCGATGATTGACGAGCAGATAAAGGCTATGAAGAAAAACGGCGTCTCAATGCTTGAGGTCAGAGGCGTTGATGGACAAAATGTAGCAAAAATAGATTCTGCAAAGGCAAAAGAGGTCAAGGCTAAGCTGACAGCGGCAGGACTTGGCGTTTGGTCTATCGGCTCTCCCGTTGGAAAGACCGATATCCATGACGATTTTACATTTGAGATTGAGCAGTTTAAGAGAGTTCTTGAAACAGCCAACATAATGGAAGCAAAATGCATCAGACTTTTCAGCTTTTTTGGTACAGAAGGAAAGCCTGAATACCGCGATGAAGTGCTCTACCGTCTTTCAAAATACATAGAGATGGCAAAGGGAAGCGGAATCGTTCTTTGCCACGAGAATGAAAAGGGAATTTACGGAGACATAGCTGTTCGCTGTGAGGATATTCAGAGATCCCTTCCTGAGCTTAAGGCTGTTTTTGATCCAGCCAACTTCCTGCAGTGTGGTCAGGACACTCTTGAGGCTTGGAATATGCTGAAAAAATATGTTTACTATTTCCACATCAAGGATTGTGTGGAGGGTGGTCAGGTCGTTCCTGCGGGCAAGGGAATAGGTCGTCTTGCGGAAATTTTACCCGAATATAACAATCTGGCAAGTGATGTTCTAACACTTGAGCCTCACCTCTCTGATTTTGTTGGTCTTGGTGCTCTTGAAAATGAGGGCGAAAAGAGCGATGTTGGAAGAGTTTATAAGTTCAATTCAAACGAGGAAGCCTTTGATTTTGCCTGTGCTTCTCTTGCTGAAATAATAAAAAATATTTAAAAGGAGGTTTTTTAAATATGGAATTTGTAAGACTTGGTATCATCGGTGTTGGTAATATGGGTTCGCAACACCTTAAGAGACTCCACAATGGCAATGTTGATGGACTTAAAGTGACTGCTGTTGCAGATATCAATCCCGAAAGACTTGAGGCTGCTAAGGAGATTGATCCCGAGCTTGCTTGCTTTGATGATGGTGTGAAGCTTATGGAAAGCGGACTTTGTGATGCAATTCTTGTTGCTGTTCCTCATTATGATCATCCTTCTCTTTCTATCGAAGGTTTAAAGCATGGTCTTCATGTTATGTGTGAAAAGCCGGCCGGCGTTTATACAAAGGCTGTTGAGGACATGATCGCAGAGGCTGATAAGCATCCAGAGCTAAAGTTTGCTATGATGTTCAATCAGAGAACAAACTGTGTCTACAGAAAGATGAGGGAGCTTGTTCAGGGCGGTGAGCTTGGTGCTGTTCGCCGTACAAACTGGATAATTACAAACTGGTATCGTCCCCAGGCTTATTACGATAGTGGTGCTTGGAGAGCAACCTGGAGCGGAGAAGGCGGCGGCGTTCTTCTTAACCAGTGCCCCCACAACCTTGACCTTTGGCAGTGGATCTGCGGTATGCCCAATAAGGTAAGCGCAAATCTTCATCTCGGCAAGTGGCACGATATCGAGGTTGAGGACGATGCTACAGCATATGTTGAATATGCAAACGGTGCAACAGGTACATTTATAACTTCCACAGGCGATGCCGCCGGAACAAACCGCTTTGAGGTAACTATGGTCGGCGGTAAGCTCCTCCGCGACGGCAGCACACTAAA
>JAZUQN010000167.1:0-3644 GCA_045605745.1 Eubacteriales bacterium | reverse complement strand
CGCTTTGTAACGAATAAGAGCATCGACAAAAATTTCGGTGTTCTGGTTGCAGGGCTTGGAAATTCAGATATAACCGCCGATGCGATAGGGCCACTAACGGTAAAAAGCCTGACCGTGACAAGACATCTGAGAGATTCCGAGCCAAAACTATACAGCTATCTTGGAAGCTGTGAGATATCGGCGGTTGCCCCCGGTGTTTTGGGGCAAACAGGCATTGAAACCGTTGAGCTGATACGCGGAGCAGCTCAAAATTCAGAGCCGGATGTAATAATCGCCGTTGATGCACTGGCGGCAAGATCATGCGAGCGGCTTGCTTCTGTTGTTCAGCTATCGGATAATGGAATCAGTCCCGGATCGGGAATAGGTAATACAAGAAAGGCTATAAACAAAAAGACTCTTGGCATTCCCGTAATTTCTGTCGGTGTTCCTACAGTTGTTGAGTCGTCAACGCTTATTTATGAAGCATTCGAAAAGGCGGGCCTTAACAATTACGATGCCAAACTCGAAGACGTGCTAAAGCAAGGGCGCGGTTTTTTTGTTACGCCCAAAGAATGTGACATTATTTCTCAAAAGGTTGCGGTAATCCTTTCAGAAGCTATAACTAAGGCATTCACAGTATTCTGAGCAGGTATAATTTCTATTTATATTGCATAGAATTAAAACGGAGTATAAGCGAAAGGAGCGAGTTATGGAAGAAAATCGCATTATCGAATTTGAACAAAACGGGCAGCTTGATATATTGAACGAAAACATCATACCACATGAATCCGAAATCCCAAAAAAGAAAATAAGTATTTATTACGCATTGACTATATCAGTCTTTATTTTTGTTATCGCTTTTTTGTTTGCAGATATTAGTTTTAAAATCACGAGCAATAACGCGCAAAAGCTCCCCACTTTATTGCTAACAAAATTAATAGGAGAGGAAATTGAAGCAATAGATCTATCAATTTCGGAATATTTCTCAACAACTATGCTTGGAATAACTAAGTCGAGAGCAAATAAACTTATGGCAACTATTAAAGAAGAAAAATCGGACGAGCAGTCAAGCGACACCAGCCAAAGCAATCATCTTGAAAATGAAGAACCACAAACCGGAAATGATAACCAAGATATACCGGTTTTAGAAAATCCAGAAGACACCGAAACAAACCAAGGCCAAAACAATCCCGATTCAGAAAACCGGATAAAATATCCAATAGTTGCCATGGATCTCAGTCAATCCTCGCGGGGGCTGAATTACATAATGAATGAAACCAGCTATAATCCCGACATAGGTGAATTATTAGAAAATGATAAATCAATACCCGTCTTCTCGGATTCAGAGGCCTCAAATAAACCCCTTGTATTAATAATACACACTCACGGAACAGAGTCATATTCAGAAGAAAAGGAAGAATTCTATATAGACGATGGAAGCGAACTGTGGCGAACAACTGACACAAATAAAAATATGATATTTATCGGCAAAAGAATGGCAGAAATTCTTAACGACGAAGGTGTGAACACAATACACTGCGAAATAATGCACGACAAAGAATCATATCAGGATTCTTATTTAAGAGCAGCAGAAACAATAAAAACATATCTTGCAAAATATCCCTCAATAAAGTATGTATTCGATATTCACAGAGACGCAATTTTAAAGCCCGACGGCACACTTGTTAAAGCGGTTACGAATATAGACGGTGAATCGACAGCTCAAGTTATGACGGTGGTTGGTTCAAATTATAAAGGAGCAAATTTTCCGGATTGGGAAAATCACCTATCTCTTGCCCTGAAGCTTAGAGAAAAATTGGCAAAAAAGAGCGAAACCCTATCAAGACCGGTATATCTGCGAGGAGCAGCCTATAATCAGCAATATACCCCTGGCTCACTTCTAATCGAAATTGGAACAAGCGGTAACACACTTTCTGAGGCTGTAAGTGCATCAGAACTCGTAGCACAGGCGCTGGCAGATATAATCAAAGGAAAGTAATAAAACAAAATGCATGCCGAAAGTGAAAAAATTCCATTTTCGGCATGTAAAAATATACTTGAATAAGAGAGGTTAAATTTGGAATTTAAAAGAGCAATTATAAGAAAAAGCAGGCGTAAAAAAATTATATTTATAATAGCACTGCTGATAATAATTCCGTTATCAGCACAATTTGATGAAAAATGCTCACAAATCATTGTTAATAAGGGAACAACACCGATCTTTGACTTCAATATAAACGCTCGATCAATAACAGACGGAAAAATAATGATAAACGGAAAGGAATTTAGCTACGATATTAAAAGCTCGGAAATCTATAAAGCTTACAAAATCTCTTCAAAATTATTAAGGAGATTTATTCCCGGGGGAATAAATCAGCACTTCCTTTTGAAAGCTAACGAAACCACAAATATCAGCAAAACCGCAACACTGAGAGCCGGCAAAAAACCTATTGCGCCAATTTCGAGATGATGGGCAACAGAAACAAGACCAATAAAAGAAAAACCGAAAGCTGTAATTTTGGAAAGGATAGCAAAAAGCTCGCTTGAGACTATTTCACAAACGCAGGATAATAAGAAAAAAATAATTTCACAAATCTGACGAATAGCTGTTTTTTTAATAATCTTGCGGCGTGCAGGATATGCATTTCTTGTCAATTCATTATTATAAGTCATATTCATTTTTATACCTCTTTTTTCTTTCTTTGGAATTTTTACGCTTTTATTATATCACTTTTTTGCGATTTGTCAATAGTTTTATTCCATTTTCCGAAAATATTTTTAAAAACCTCTTTACAAAATGGAAAAACAGTGTTATAATAAAACCGTAATAGAAAAAGTTTTCCAAAAGGAGTACCAAAAATGGAATATATCGAAAGAATTAAAAAAATCAAAAGCAAGAAAAAGATCACGAATGAACAGCTTGCAGAAATGACCGGTATACCTCTGGGTACTCTCAGCAAGATCATGGCTGAGATAAGCGACTCCCCAAAATTTTCAAACATACTCGCAATTTGCGAAGCACTCGGTTGCTCTGTTAATTATATAGTAACCGGAGAGCCTGACAATGATAACAACTACACTCTTGAATCGGGCGAAATACGACTGATAGAAAATTACCGTCAGCTTGATAATCACGGCAGAGAGCTTGTGGCTTTGGTGCTGAACAAGGAAACCGAAAGAATAACAAAAGCAAGCTATGGCATTGGCACTGAGTCCAATCCCATTAAGTCTGCAAAAATTCTTACGCCAAAGAAACCAAAGAATACATATATTCCCTCTGTTGTAGCTCCAAACGGCAGAAGGAGTATTCTCCTTTACGATATGGCTGTTTCTGCAGGTGCAGGTATGTATCTTGATAACGAAAATTCAGAAGAAATAAATATTCCGGATACCCCAAAAACTCAAACTGCAGAATACGCTCTTCGCATAAGAGGAAACAGTATGGAGCCTAAATATCACAATGGAGATATTCTGCTCATTCAAGAATGCGATTCTGTTGAAGTTGGTGAGCTTGGTATTTTCGTTCTCGATGGAGAAGGATTTTTCAAGCAGTTCGGTGGAGATAGGCTCATTTCACTCAATCCTGAATATGGCGATATCTTGCTTAAAGACTTTGAAAATGCAGAGTGCATAGGCAAGGTTGTCGGAAAGCTTAAAAGAAAATA
>JAZUQN010000166.1:0-1763 GCA_045605745.1 Eubacteriales bacterium | reverse complement strand
GCATATCCTTCAACCGTTCTTATGGATTCTGTGCCTGCAAAGGTTGCCGGCGTTGGTGAAATTGTTATGGTAACTCCTCCGGGAAAGGACGGAAAGGTAAATCCCGTTATTTTGGCGGCCGCCAAGATAGCAGGAATCAATAAAATCTTCAAGCTTGGCGGCGCACAGGCAATTGCAGCCCTTGCATACGGAAGCGAAAGCGTACCGAAAGTGGACAAGATAGTCGGCCCCGGAAATGCTTTTGTTGCAGAGGCGAAGAAGCAGGTTTTCGGTCAGGTTTCCATCGACATGATAGCAGGTCCAAGCGAAATTCTTATTGTTGCGGATGGGGCAACAAACCCAAAGCACGCAGCGGCAGATATGCTCTCTCAGGCAGAGCACGATAAGCTGGCAAGTGCGGTTCTTGTTACAAACTCCGCAGCTCTTGCAGAAAAGGTGGCAGAAGAGCTTGAAAGGCAGATACCGCTTCTACCGAGAGCGGAGATCGCAAGGGCCTCCATTGATAACGGTGGCAAGATCATAGTTGCCGAAAGTCTTGATGCTGCAATTGAAATAGCAAATGAAATCGCACCGGAACACCTGGAGCTTTGCGTTGATAATCCCTTTGATTATCTTGATAAGATTCGCCATGCCGGCTCGATCTTTATGGGCAGAAACTGCCCCGAGGCACTGGGCGACTATCTGGCAGGCCCAAATCATACGCTTCCAACAAGTGGAACAGCAAAATTTTCAAGTCCTCTTTCTGTTGACGATTTTGTAAAAAAGACACAGTACACCTATTATACCCGTGAAGCCCTCATGAGAGTTGCAGAGGATGTTGCTTTCTTTGCCGAAAAGGAAGGACTTGGCGCACACGCAAAAAGCGCTCTGGTCAGAGGCGAGGAACAATAAATGCCTTTTGTCAACATCTCATATTTCAATAACACTCAATACAGCGGAGCTATAAAATGAGCAGATTTTTCAGTCAAAAATATGCGTCTCTCGTGCCATACACACCGGGCGAACAGCCGAAAGAGCGCAAATATCTAAAGCTTAACACAAATGAATCCCCATTTCCCCCATCTGAGAGGGCACAGAAGCTCGCCCTTGAGGCTGCAAAGCATCTTGAGCTTTACAGCGACCCTGAATGTACCCCTCTGCACAAAGCGTTTGCAGAGCTTTGCGGAACCGAGCAGGATATGGTTCTTGCATCAAACGGATCCGATGAAATACTCAATTTTGCCTTTATGGCTTTTTGCGATGAGAGGACACCGGCGGTTTTTGCAGACATAACCTACGGCTTCTATAAGGTTTTTGCAAATGTAAACAGACTACCCTCAAAAATCATTCCGCTAAGAGATGATTTTTCCATCTGCAAAGAGGATTATTTTGGAGTGGGCGGAACTGTATTCATTGCAAATCCAAATGCTCCGACCGGAATGGCGCTGAGCCGAGACGAAATCGAAGCTATTATCAAAGCAAATCCCAATAATGTTGTTGTTGTTGACGAGGCATATGTGGATTTTGGCGGTGAAAGTGCAGTTGGTCTTATCAATAAATTTGACAACCTCATAGTGACTCAGACATTTTCAAAGTCGCGTTCCATGGCAGGGGCAAGACTTGGATTCGGAGTTGCAAATTCCGAAATCATAAGAGACCTAAACACCATTAAATATTCCACAAATCCCTACAACATAAATTCAATGACAATGGCGGCGGGACTTGGATGTGTGAAAGATGAGGACTATACTCAAAGAAACTGCAGGGAAATTGTCAAAACAAGA
>JAZUQN010000165.1:0-6031 GCA_045605745.1 Eubacteriales bacterium | reverse complement strand
CATAATCTCGATGTTATCAAAACTGCTGATTATATCATAGACCTTGGTCCGGAGGGTGGAAACGGCGGTGGAACTATAGTTGCAAGCGGAACTCCAGAAGAAGTTGCAAAATGCAAGGATTCCTACACAGGAAAATTCCTTGCTAAAATGCTAAATTGAATATGGGCTTCCCCTCACTATTAATAAATAACACAGGGCGGATTCTTTGAAATCCGCCCTGTGTTATTTATTAATTAAGTTCTATCTCTGATTTCAGCAGTGATCTTTGCAACAAATTTGTCAAGAGTCATTGTCTCTGTTGCGCCTGTATCACGATTGCGAACAGATACATTCCCCTCCTCTGCTTCCTTCTGACCGATGATCACCATATAAGGAACACGGTCAACCACCTGAGCCTCACGAATCATATATCCGATCTTCTCATTTCTGTTGTCAAGCTCGCAGCGAACCTTTGCAGCACGCAAGGCTTCATATACCTTTTCGCCATATTCAGCACACTTTTCGGAAACAAGAAGCACCTTTGCCTGAACAGGAGCAAGCCATGTTGGGAACTTGCCTGCAAAATGCTCTGTGAGAACGCCTATAAAACGCTCGATAGAACCAAAGCAAACACGGTGTATCATAATAGGTCTCTGCTTTTCTCCCTTGTCGTCTGTATATTCAAGCTCAAAATTGATAGGCATCTGGAAGTCAAGCTGAATAGTTCCGCACTGCCATGTTCTGCCAATAGAGTCTTCAAGATGGAAGTCAATCTTAGGTCCATAGAAGGCTCCGTCGCCTTCATTTATTGTGTAAGGCAGACCCAGCTTTTCCAAAGCATTTTTAAGACCGTTTGTTGCCGCATCCCAATCCTCGTCGCTGCCCATGCTGTCCTCTGGACGAGTTGAAAGCTCAACGCTGTATTTAAATCCGAACTTTTCATAAACCTCATTGATAAGGTGAACAACATTAACTATCTCGTCTGTGATTTGGTCACGGCGCATAAAAATGTGCGCATCGTCCTGAGTGAAGCAACGAACACGGAAAAGACCGTGAAGTGCGCCTTTCAGCTCGTGTCTATGCACAAGGCCAAGCTCACCTGCTCTAATAGGAAGATCTCTATAAGAATGAAGATCACTGCGATATACCATAACTCCGCCGGGACAGTTCATGGGCTTAACGCAATATGTTTCCTCATCAATAGTGGTAGAATACATATTATCCTTATAGTGATCCCAATGTCCGCTTGTCTCCCAGAGATGACGATTCATAATGAGAGGAGTCTGGATCTCCACATAATTCTCTCTTGTGTGTATCTCTCTCCAATAATCAATAAGGGTATTCTTTATCATCATACCCTTAGGAAGGAAGAATGGGAATCCGGGAGCTTCTTCGCTGAACATAAATAGCTTCATTTCCTTGCCAATCTTGCGATGGTCACGCTTTTCAGCCTCTTCAAGCAGCTTAAGATAATCATCAAGCTCGGCCTGAGATGGGAATGCGATTCCCTTAATACGGGTGAGCATCTTATTGTTCTTGTCATTCTTCCAATATGCTCCCGACTGATCCATAACCTTAAAGGATTTGAGAGCCTTTGTATAGCAGATGTGGGGACCCACACACATATCGATATAATCACCCTGCTGATAGAAGCTGATGGTTGCATCTTCGGGCAGATCTCCGATGTGCTCAACCTTATATATCTCCCCTCTTTCTTCCATTAGCTTAATCGCATCTTCTCTTGAGAGAGTGAAGGGCTTGATCGGAAGATTCTCTTTTGTGATCTTCTTCATTTCCTTTTCAATGCTTTGAAGATCCTCTTCGGTGAGCTTGGTATCGCCAAGATCCACGTCATAATAGAAGCCCTTTTCATTCGCAGGGCCATATGCAAACTTTGCATGAGGATAAAGGCGGCTTATAGCTTGAGCCATAATGTGTGCGGCACTGTGACGCAGTATATGCAGCTCTTCTTCGGAAGCACACTCTGCAACACGACCGTCATTGTAAACAACCTTCATAATTTTTCTCCTTTTATTTATACAAATTTTTCAAGCAAACAAAAAGCACCCACGGCGGCAAAGAAAAATGCCGTCAAGGGTGCGAAAAAGCACGGTTCCACCTTGTTTTTAACTCTTTCCCTTTAACGCAGGGGCATCGGCAATGCTTTTCAAAACGATTTTACGCACTGCAGCTCAGGAGCGGTTTTCATCGGCTTAGCCATAAGAAGCTCACAGCAAATGCTTCTCTCTCTGAATGGCGAAAACTGATTACTCTTTCCTTCAAAGCATTTTGACAGTTTATATTATAACATCCTTCCATTCCATTGTCAAGAGCTTTTACCTAAATACCTATTAAGTACACAAAAAATAATCAATTTAAAAGCAAAAATAGTTGATGAATGTTAGTCGATCTGATATAATATGTTTGGAAACAGATTTAACAGGATCGGGATGGCTGATGTTTATCAGCTATCCCGATTTTTTGCCATAACGGAAGAATGTCCGAAAATGTTTTGAATTTTCTGCTAAGATAGCATTCATCCGATAGCTTGCACAAGCGATAAAACAAAAGAATTTTCGCTTGTATAGTTTCCGGTATGTATTTCAATAGCAGGCTCTATAAGTTGGCGCTGACTGCCTCGGATATAGCTTTTGGAAAGCTCACTTTTTATTATGGAAAGAACAAACTTGTTTACTATTCCGACCCTCTGCAAAAGCTCTTTTGCGTTCTTGTTATAACACAATACTCCCGTTTTCGATATCTGATATTATTTTTGCAATGGCGTGCTCGTCGTTTGAAACGGTGATCCTATCAGCAACAGCCTTCAGCTCAGGCTGTGCGTTTGCAACGGCAATTCCCACGCCTGCCGCCTTTATCATTGAAATATCATTGTGGTAATCACCAACAGCTATGGTCTTATTCATATCCACTCCAAGCTGCTCCGCAAGTCTCAGAAGTGCATTGCTCTTTCCGCTTCCCTTTGGCAAAATTTCATAAAGTATTTTTTCCGAACGAATAAAATCAAAATTACCGGCTAAAGGATGTCCTTTAAGAAGCCGCTCAACCATCTTGATATTATCATCATAAATGTCTGCGAAAAGCACCTTTGCAATAGGCTCTTTAACATCATAATAATGCTTTTCGATATTGGGCATGCCTGTTATTTTTCTAAAATACTCATTAGCTGCGCTGTCTTTGCAAAAATATATCTTGTCAAATGTATTAACCTGAATGCCGATCTCAGGCAGCTTCATATCGATATATTCGACAAGCTCAAGAACTCTGCGTGAAATTTCAAGGGTATATGTATATTCATTTTTCCGATGGTCATAAATACCACCACCGTTTATACATCCAAAAGGACAATTCGGCTTAACTTTTTCGTACATTTCCTTTGCAAAATAAGGCATTCTACCTGTCACAAAGGTAAAAAATCCACCCTCGTTTTTAAAATATTCGATAGCCTCAAGATTTTCCGCAGAAATGTTCCTGTTATCACTTAAAAGAGTACCGTCAAGATCGGTGCAAATAAGTATTCCTTCAAATTTCTTCATTTCTTTTTCTCCGATTTGTTTTAGAATAACATTATAACCCTTTTACACTTAAAAAGCAAGTAAATTTTAAAATTCTTCTTTATTTTATACAGAATTCAAATCGTTACTTGCATATTGCGATGAAATGTATTATAATATACACAGTTAAAAAAGAAAGGTTTTGAAACATGGCATTTGATGCAGCTATGCTCCATAGAGTCATCTCAGAAATTGAGGGAGAGGTTCTTGGTGCTAAAATTGAAAAGATACACCAACCAGAAAGAGATCAAATAATAATCCTAATGCGATCGCCAAAGGGGAGCCGAAGGCTTCTTATAGATGCCGGGGCAAACAACCCAAGAATAGGTTTCACATTCACTGTAAAGGAAAACCCTATGACTCCTCCAATGTTTTGTATGCTTCTGAGAAAGCATCTTGGAGGCGCAAAGCTGGCGGAAATTCACCAGCCGGATTTTGAAAGACTTGCTATTTTTGTTTTTGACACCTATGATGAGTTGGGATTTCCATGCCGCAGAAAGCTTATTGCGGAGGTTATGGGTAAATACAGCAATCTCATTTTCACAGATGAGGATGGCAAAATTCTCGCCTTGCTGAAAACTATAGATTTCACCACAAGCTCTCTCCGTCAGCTTTTGCCCGGTATGAAATATCAGCTTCCACCAAGGCAAGAGAAGTCTGATCCCCTTGAAGCAGATTTTGAAAGCTTCAAGAAAGAATATGAGAAAATGACGCCGGAAAAAAGCGCTGATAAGTTCATCACAACCGCTTATCTTGGAATTTCAGCATCTCTTGCAAGAGAAATGGTTTTCAGAGTTACAAGGCATACCGACACTCCACTTAAATACTGCACACCTGAGGAGCTTTTCAAAAGCTTCAATGATATAATGGAGCTAGTCAAAAGTGGTCCATCCTTGCCCTGCATGATAGTTGACGAGGGTGGAAAACCAATTGAATACAGCTTTCTTCCTCTAAAGCAATATGGTGCACCAATGGCTTCAAAATCCTTTGATACACTTGGTGAACTGATAGATGCCTTTTATGAAACCAGAGATAGAGAAATGCGTGTTCGCCAAAGGGCATCAGACATTCTTCATCTGCTGACCAATGCAGAAAGCAGACTTATAAAAAAAATAGGTGCGCAGGAGGATGAGCTTGCAGATTGCGCAAAGGGCGAGGAATATAAAAAATGGGGAGATCTTATAACCTCAAATCTTTATATGCTAAAGCGAGGAATGAAAAATGTCAAGCTAACCGACTATTCCGGTATGAATGATGACGGCAGCTTTAACGAAATAGAAATCATACTTGACGAGCGTCTTTCTCCGGCCGCAAATGCTCAAAAAATGTATAAAAAATATAACAAATCCAAAACAGCCAAAATCGAGCTTTCAAAACAAATAGCCATTGCAAAAAACGAGCTTGAATATATCTACACTGTTTTTGACTCTCTGACAAAGGCAGAGAGTCCTTCAGATCTTGCCGAAATAAGAGACGAGCTTCACTCATCGGGTTATGCGTCAAGAATGAAAAATATATCTCCGAAAAAGAATACCGTCCCCACCTATTTAAAATTCAAAACGAGCAACGGTTTTTTGGTTCTTTGCGGAAAAAACAACATTCAAAACGAATATATAACACACCGCTTAGCTGAAAAAAACGATTATTGGTTTCATGCCAAGGGCGTTCCCGGCTCTCATGTTGTAATGCTGTGCAAAGGTATGGAGCCCGATGTGACGGATTTCACGGAGAGTGCCGAGATTGCCGCCCACTACTCTAAGCACAGTGGCGGTCAAAATGTTGAAGTCGATTACACTCTTGCCCGGAATGTTAAAAAGCCAACTTCGGGAAAGCCGGGACTTGTGATTTATCACACAAATTGGTCTGCCTTTGTAACACCTGATGCAGAAAAAATCGCAAAAATGAAGATAAAGTAATTACACATTACGACGAGCCTACATATCCGATATTTTTACGGATATCCGGCTCGTTTGTGTTTGTAAAGCACTATCAAACAGGAGTTTATCGGGGAGTTAATTTTACAAAAAAGAGCACACTGCTCTCGTCTGTGATAAACGATTGCTAAGCAGAAAACTCGCAGTGTGCTCTTTTTTGTGAAAAGACAACTTCACGATAAATCAAAATTTATAAAAGACAAATTTAAAAGCGGTCAAGTCAAAGACTAGACCGCTTTTACTTTTAATTAATTTCACCTAACATAAAGCTTTGTGAAAAGGAACATTGGCAGCATCCAGAAAATCTGATACAACGCAACATATATAGAGGGCACGCCAAGCTTTGAACTGAAAACTGCAAGAAATACCATAATTATCGTACTTATTATCATCGAAATAAGGCTAACCTTTTTTGCAGTTTTTCTAACTCTGCGTATCTTGTTGCAAAGTGCTATAGTATGCGCAAGAGAAGTAAGTGAATTTCTTGAAACTATGCCTGCCTCTGCATTTTCAACGTCGTCGTTTTCCTCTACTGTACACTTGATT
>JAZUQN010000164.1:0-5673 GCA_045605745.1 Eubacteriales bacterium | reverse complement strand
TAGAAGCAAGCTCGGCTTTTTCTTCATCCGAAAGCCTAACTGAATTTTTCCTAAGCTTATAATTTTCGATGTAATTCATGAATTCTCCTTTTCAGATTTATATTTTTTTAGGGCGCGTGAAAGCTGATCAGGGCAAGATGTTGGCTTCATGCCGCAAAGTATTCCTGAAAGTCTTTTTATTGCTTCATCAACGCTCATGCCTTTAACAAGGGCAGAGACTCCCTGTGTGTTTCCCGCACATCCCCCTGTAAATTTAGCATTTGTAATTATTCCGTCCTCAATCTCAAGATCTATCTGTCTTGAGCAAACGCCGCTTGGGGTATATGTGAATGTATCCTTCATATTTTTTCCTTTCAAATCTTATTATGTATTTTTAAAAAATATTCATACAATACGAAAAAACGATTGATTAATATAGCTTTTTTTATGAAAGCTCTCCGAGAATTTGATAGCTATCTGAAAGAAAGCTCTTCATTTCCTCGGCATTAAGCGGTCTTTGAGATATAAGCGCAAGATAGTATATATGCTTTGCTATTTTTCTTGCCTTTTCTTCGTTTTCGGAGCACAGCTTATTTAGATTTTCAATAAGCGGTGAGCTCATATTAAGCACAATTGTTGTGTCAAGGGGGAAAATAGGAGAAGTACCCGAACCGGACACTGAATAAAGCTTCATCATATCTTCCATTCTTCTGGATTGCTCAGAAACATTTAGAATTGCCGGCACAGTGGAATCGGTCAGATTTTCAAAAGAAACTTTCAGTGAGTCGTTTCCGGAAACAGTCTTAAATATTTCTTCCAGCTTATCGCTCTTTTCTGCCTCTCCCTCTCCTTTGAGTGCACCAGCTATATCAGAATCAACGCGCACAAATTTTATGCCATTTTCATAGCTTTCAAGCATTGAAATAAATTGTGTATCAATTATTTTTTCAAAAAGAGCAATTTTTATTCCCTTTGAATCAAGCATTGAAATATACTGAGCTTGCAGGGCAGGGTCTGTTGCGTAATACACGGTGTTTTCGTGCTTTTCTTTTGCTTCTTCAAGATATTTTTCCTGTGTTACATATGTTTCGTTTGTCAATTTAAGGAGCAAAGAGGTTTTAACCCTATCATAAAACTTTTTGTCGCGCATAGATGCAAATTCAACAAATGTTCTGATGTCGCTCCAAACCTTCTCGTATTCTTCTCGCTCGTTGATACAAAGAGAATTAAGCTTGTCAGCAACCTTTTTAACTATATGCGCAGACACCTTTGAAACATAAGTATTGTTTTGAAGATAGCTTCTTGATACATTCAGCGGAAGCTCAGGACAATCGAGAACGCCTTTAAGCATAAGCAAATATTCAGGTATCACTTCTTTGATATTATCCGCAACATAAACTTGATTATAGTAAAGCTTAATTTGACCTTCTATTGATTCAAATTCATTGTTTATTCTGGGGAAGAACAAAATACCTTTAAAATTCAGAGGGTAATCTGCGTTAATATGAACATAGAACAGCGGATCTCTGTAATCTCCGAAAACTTTTTTATAGAATTCATTATATTCCTCCGGTTTGCAGTCTGAAGGATTGCGCAGCCAAAGAGGGTTTGCATCGTTTATTGGCGATATTTCGGCGTCATCTTCTGATTTTTCACCGTCATCAAAATAAATATCAACAGGCATAAAGGCGCAGTATTTATTTAGCATTGATTTGATTTTTTCTGAGCTAAGATATTCTTCTTCACCCTCTGCAATATGCATGATGATTGACGTGCCTCGCTGTGTGCGGTCAGAAGGGAATATCTCATATTCACCTTCGCCGTTGCAGACCCATCTTACAGCCGGCGCATCGGTATAGGATTTTGTTATGATTTCAACAGTTTCACTTACCATAAATGAAGAATAAAATCCAAGACCGAAATGACCTATTATTCCATTTTGAGCAGCGGTGCTTGAATCTTCATATTTCTCTATAAACTCAAGTGCGCCGGAAAGAGCAATTTGACAAATATATCTACTCAGCTCATCCTCGGTCATACCTATTCCGTTATCCGACACAGTAAGAGTTTTTTTCTCTTTATCAATTTTGACATCGATTTGAAAATCTGAGCCAATATCTCTGACTTCTCCAAGAGATTCCAGTCTTTTAAGTTTTGTAACAGCATCCGTTGCATTTGAAACTATTTCACGAAGAAATATGTCTTTTTCGGAATAGAGCCATTTTTTTATTATTGGAAAAATATGCTCAGATTCAACAGATATGCCGCCTTTTTTCTTTTCGTTATTAAGCATTTTAACCTCTTATTTTTTCTTTGAATTATTGTTTTTTATAGCAGATTGTGCTGCGGATTTTATTGCTTTTATGCCTTTTGCAAAATATTTTTTTATAAAACTAAATACGGGTGAACCGTTAGAAATCTTTTCTTCCGTTTTATCATCAGGCAAAAATTCCGGGTCATCAATTTCTCTCAGACGAGCGTTCACGGACTCGTCGATCATATCAGCTATAAAGGCAAACAGCGGAACGCCGATAAACATACCGGGAATGCCCCACAGTCCTCCCATAACAGTTATTGCTATGATTATTCCAAGAGAATTAAGACCAAGGCTTGAGCCCAAAATTAGAGGAGCAACAATATTGCCGTCAATCTGCTGAATAACGATGATGAGTATGACAAAGAGAAGAACCTTTCCGGGGTCAACGATGAATATGATAAAGGCACTTGGGATGGCGCCAAGAAATGGGCCGAGAATAGGGATGATATTGGTTATGCCCACGATAACAGCAACAAGAGGAGCATATGGGATTCCAAACAGAGAAAAGATGATCAGTCCTTCTACGGCAACGATAATTGAATCTGTAAGTGCACCAATAAGATAATTACCAAATTTACCGTTAGCATGATTGGTACGATGGATAAATTGATCATATCTCTCTCTTGACATGAGAGTGCGCAGCAATCTTTTTAACCAACGAGCAATATTGCTTTTAAAAATAAGAACGTAGATCGATATAAACAATCCAAGGAATACATCAGTGATTCCAACGACAAGATCTCCACCGTAATCAATTATGATATTGCTAACTTTTTGTAGTATGGAACCAGAATTTTCAATAAATTCTGTAAGCTTTTTGATTATTTCGTTTTGATCGATAAGCTCAAAGGCATTGCCGTCTTCAGATTCAAAAAGTCCCGAGCTTCTTATTATGTTATTAACCCAACTAACTGCGGTTTTAATATATCCTTCGATTTTTGAGGCAAAATCATTAATTGCATCCATAACCTGCGGAACAATTATAAGCAGAAGTCCGGTCACAACTCCAAGAACTATTACATAAGTAAGTATCAAAGAAAGGGTTTTTTTGAGTTTTACTCTTTTAACTTTTGAAAGCGCCTTTGAGAATAGCCATTTATATATTGGATTACAGATATAAGCAATAATAAATCCAATAATAACCGGATTTAAAACCGAAATTATTGAAGATAGATATCCAGAAAAAGTATCAAAATTGACAACTGTAAAAAGTAAAAGAAAAATTGCAGCAAAAATCGTAACAATTGTTATCAATTGATCTCTTTCACTTTTTTGTTTTCTTTCGTTATTCATCTGATCACCCCTTAAAGAAACTATATATATATTATAAACACTATCAGCAGATAAGTCAATAATTAGTTTTATATTTCGGAATATAAATTGACATATTACATTTTTTGTGGTATTATAACTTTGGTGGTGAAGTTTATGCAATATGAAGTTTTTTTAAAAGAAGAAGCGAAAGCTAAAATAAATTTGTTTTTGGATGTCGTTTCAAAAAGAGAGGACGGTTTTCATGATATCAAAAGCGTAATGCAGAGCATTTCGCTTTGTGATTATATAACGATGTCTATCAATCGGTCCGGAAATGATATTTTAAAAAGTGATTGTCATGATATTCCAACTGATGAAAAAAATCTTGCTATCAAGGCAGTTAATGCTTTCAGAAAAGAGTTTTCGCTCGATTTTGGCACAAATATATACATCGAAAAACATATTCCTGCATCGGCAGGCATGGCCGGTGGCAGCTCGGACGCTGCCGCCGTTCTAAGAATATTAAAAAAATTAACTCAAATCAATGCGTCTGAAGAGAGAATGCTTCGCGTGGCTGAGGCTATAGGTGCTGATGTTCCGTTTTGCTACATTGGCGGAACTATGCTTGCAGAGGGAAAGGGAGAGGCATTATCTGTTCTGCCTAAATGTCCCTTGCTTCATTTAGCGGTTGCTATAAAGGGAGATAGTGTTTCAACACCTTATGCCTATGCTATGCTTGATGAAAAATTTGAAGATTTTTCTGAGAATCGAGATGGTGATAAATACTGCTTATTGATTTCAGCTTTAAATAAACAAGATCTATGCGGTATCGGAGATAATCTATTTAATGTTTTTGAGAGCGTAACTGAGCCGTCTCGGCCTGAAATTTTAAAACTAAAGAGAATTATGTCCGATTTCGGTGCAAGCTCTGTTCTGATGAGCGGCAGCGGACCTTCAGTGTTTGGAATATTTCCGGGCGAAGAGCAGGCGGAAAAAGCGATTGTTGCACTTACTGAATACGGCGCCGATGCATATTACTGCACAACATAAATTAAGGGTTCTGATTAATTATCAGAACCCTTAATTTTATTAAATAGATCAATTTCAAAAACAATTATGAAATAAGAAATCAAACCGCAAACAACATCAGAAGAATAATATGCCGCCATCAGCAGAATTTCATTTGTGTCGGCAGGTGCGCCATAGTTAATATCATAAATCAATCTGAGTATTATTCTAACCAAAACAATAAGTGCTGCGGCTGCCAGAGCACTCGGCCCAAACGGTGTTTTTTTCTTTTTGATAAGAAGTGTAATAAAAGCAATCAAGGCAATTTGCAATATGTCAAATATGAAATTCAGCAGGGCATATTCGAAATCATCCTGACTGATCGGGTTTTTATTTGCGGATATAATCAACTGGGAGGCATATCTTATAAATACGGCAATGGGGGTTGCCACCAAAAAAAAGGTTGAATTTTTTACCGTTTTTTGCCCAAAGCAAAAAATAAAGCTTGAAAACAGATGGCACCAAACCAGCAAGCGAAAAAGCTCGATCAAAACTTCAAATACTAACGGAAGATAGGTTTCTCGGAGAATAATATCCGAGCATACATTTGCATATATCGGTGTCAGGATAACGATATCGAGCGCATACAACGCTATAAGAGTTATAGCGAAAAACAGGTTAAATCTAAAATATTTTTTGTTTTTCATAAAAACCTTTCATTTTTTGCATTGGAATTGAATAATATTTATAATACAATGTTTTAAAAAGAGGTGGTAACTTGAATTATACTACAGGGCTTAATACCGATTGTGCAATTATTCCTCACGATGCCCCGATGACATATGAGCGTATGCTTGAATACATAAATGTATTCGCTGACAGATATCGTTCTTTTCACATAACATATCTCGGGCAATCGTTGCTTGGAAAAAACATACCCTTGATTACTCTTGGTAAAGGGAAAAAGACGGCTCTTTACATAGGGGCGCATCATGGCATGGAGTGGATAACATCGGCATTATTGATGAAATTTGCCTATGACTTTTTAAAATCAGAACAAAACGGTGGCGCTCTTGGCGGGTTCAACATCCCATTCCTCGCAAAAAACACCTCTG
>JAZUQN010000163.1:0-4506 GCA_045605745.1 Eubacteriales bacterium | reverse complement strand
ACCCAAGTCTGACATATTAAAAAGCCGAAGCAATTATGCTTCGGTTTTTCGTTTCTTGGGAAACCGAAAAGTAAAACCTGCGGTATAATCTCGGCGAGTTTACAGATACTGACAGCGTAATTTGTAAAAATAAAGAACCGGATGAAAGTTGATATTCATCCGGTTTCTGCTATAGTAAGATCGTTTTTTATTATACTTTTATTTATCAAATGCTTATTTCAAAGAAGAGTAAGCTTTGGCTGTCTGTATAAAATTCCTGACTATGGGATTATCGTCTGTGCTATGCTGTCTTGCAATGTATATCATGCGGTGGGATTCTTCATTTTTTGGCAGGAAAAACAGTATGTTTTCAGCATTGTATTGCTTTTGGCGAATAGCCGAATCGGTTGTTATAACAGCGCCGATGCCCGCACACATCAGATTGTAATGCATTTCGCTATGACGCGCGTTTTTAATTTCGCAAGATGCGGTTTTAAAATCTCCAAGCATACGTGTCATTCTGCGCGCGGTATCTGACTTATTAGAATATTTAATGAATTCTATATTATTGAATACAGATAAATCTTCGATCTCTTGTTCCTTTGAATACTGACCCATCAATATTTCTTCGTGGGTTAAAGCAAGGTGTGACAACTCTTCAGCGCCTCTCATTTCCTTATGCATTGCAATAACCAACCGCTCTTTAAAAATCGGCTCTGTGATGTATTTGCTGTGGTCAGCAGCATATGTTACCAACAAATCGACCTCACCATTCTTTAATTTATTCCAAAGAACATCGGAGCTTCCAACATTTCCGATATCGAGAGTTACCTTGATTTTGGGATATTTTTTATGAAAAGCACCGCAGATTTCAGACATAAGGAAATAGGAAGCATAGCTTGAACCACCAATCGTAAGTGACCCGTAACTCATATCGGAGAGTTCGCGGATTCTTCGGTGCATGTCGCTCTCGCATGCCATTATTTCTTCTATGCTTTCGATATAAATCCTACCCTGCGAAGTGAGCGTTAACGGTAATTTTGTCCGGTCAAAAATGCGTATGCCCAATTCTTTTTCAAGTCTTGAAATTGCCGCACTCAGTGCAGGCTGAGAGATATATAACGCTTTTGCCGCAACTGAAAAGCTCTTTTCTTTATATACCTGATATGCATATTTTGCAGATAATTCCAACTTAATCGCATCCCTATAACTTAATAATTATAATATCATCATATTATATGTATTTGATTATACACAAAAACTGTAATATAATCAAGATAAAATCTATTCAAAGGATGAATATGGTGATGGAGAAAAAGGTAAATCTGTTTGTAAAAATATTCCCTTGGTATCATGGCCTTTTAGGCGATCTTCTGTTTTACATAGCAATAGATACTTTGTTTTTAACTGTGGTAAAAAACTTCTCTCCTGCGCAAATAGTATCACTCACTGCTTTTTCGCAGTTTGCTTGTATCGCCCTTCAATTTCCAATTCTTTTTGTAATAAAAAAGATAGGCAACACTAACTCGGCAAGGATGAGGGGTCTTTGCATGTTAGTATCTGCTATATTAATCACAGTCGGGAAAAACTTTTATCTCGTTTTGCTTGGCAGAATATTTCACGATGTCGCCGTAATTTTCAGCAGTGCCTCGATTGTGGCGCTTGAAAACAACCTTGATTTAGTTGGTAGACGCAATGATTTTGTTCGTGTGAGGACCGCCGGAAACACAGTTTACGCGGTTGTTACAATGCTTATTTCTTTTGTGGCAAGCTTGATGTTTAACCTGAATAACTATCTGCCTATGATCGGATGCATTACCACCTGTACGGTCGGGTTTGTGCTTTCGCTGTTTATGAAGGATTATTCAGACTATAATAAGATCTCCTATGGAAAGAAAAAGGACGGGAAGGTAAAAGTACATTACAGTAAGTTCGTTATTATGGCGATCGTTGTTTATGCGATGTTTTATCCGATTGTATCAACAGGGCAATCGGAAGGAAAATTGTTTATTCAACAGCATGTTCTTTTGGATTTCAATGTTGACAATACCGCACTGATCATCGGTGCGATCGTCTGCGTTTCCCGGATCATCCGTGTGTTTTCCAATATTGTTTTTGCAAGACTTTATAAAAAATATCAGGCAAAAATGGGCATTGCTATGCCGGTACTCCTTAGCTTTTCCATGGGTTTTCTGCTGTTCGGTTCATTTATCCCATCAATATTCGTAAAGATAGCGGTAATGTCTGTGGGATATATCATCATTCTTTTCGCAAGAGATCCGTTTCGGCTTTATATGCAGGATGTTCTCTTTGAAAACACGCCCAAAGAACAGCATCAGACGTTACTTGCCATCCTCGAATTTGCTGTAAAGGTCGGAACTGCTGCAATGGGACTTTCTTTCTCCGCAATTCTGCTCAGTTATCCAATGGTTGCGGTTATAACGATCCTGTTTGTACTATCCATGATTGAGATCATATTGGGCATAAAACTCTACAAAATGGTTTTATCGGCAAAAACCTTAAAAACGCAAGCTGCTCAATAAAGGAACAGCCATGCTTTACAACTCCTCTGTTTATTGCGGAGGAGTTTTTCTTTTGACAGTATAAATCTTCCCCTTTTACAAATAATAGCATCGTAATTTGTAAATTAAAGGAGATAGATATATATGAAAGCTACTGGTATCGTCCGTCGGGTGGAGGAATGCGTTATAATAGGGCAAACCGCCTGAAACCCGCATGAACACTAGGGTTTTCTCTGATTTTTATCGAACTCAATTTACACAAAATATATATACATAGCAAAAAGCGAGGTGAAATTCACCTCGCTTTGGTTATTCAAATCTCATATTCCGTAAATTTACTTGGAGTGGTGCCGGTTTGCTTTTTGAAAGCATCATAAAATCCGCTGACGCTGTCAAAACCGCTATCTAATGCAATATCGATCATCTTTTGATCTGTGGTCTGTAGAAGATGAATTGCCCGTTGGATCTTTTTTTTAACGACATATTTCTTAAACGAAATACCATTTATCGCAGAAAAGCGGCGGGAAAAGGAACTTTCTGTCATACCTGCCTTCTTCGCAACAGCAGATAAACTGATCCCTTTTGTAATATTCGAATCAATATAGTCCATAAGCTCCAACATTTCATATTCGCGCTGCGAAACCTGCACAAAGGGGTCGTTTGATGTCTTTTCTGCCTTAATGAAAAACTCCGTCAACTTAGCGGATGCCAGCTCATACCGAAGATGAGAATTTTGCTCCCATTCTTCGTAGATATCTCTTAGGATAGAGGAGAGGCTGCTGTTTCTAATCACATTTTCCTGCCTTTTAATGCACTCCAAAAAATACATAAAATGGTGAAGACCGGAAAAGGCGTTTCGAGTAAGAATAAAAGCGCAGAGCTTAAATCCGTTTTTACCGAAAGAGGTAAAATGCCGTGCTTGGCCAATCTTCAAAAATACGATATCCCCCGGTTGGATCAAATGGGACCGTTCTTCTATTTCCCATACTGCCTCTCCCTCTAAAGCAAGGCAAATCTTAAAGTCTGCATAAAAAGTGTTTTTGGGCGCAGAAGCGGATCCGTATAGCTTTTTGACTGTGCTGACAGAAAAATTGCTCTTATTTACAACAATCATGCATATCCCCCCCTTTTTTTGTTTATTTTAGCATATATCTGCTCGGATTGCAAGAAATCGGAATAATCAGGCAAAGAAAAGGTAGATTATTGCTAATATATAGTCTATGCTAAATACAAGAAACCGAATTTTTGAAGGGGGAAATATTATGTATGACGTGATTGTTTTGGGCGCCACCTTTGCAGCTGCCGGTATTGCCCAACAACACAAAGAAAAGTGTCTGGTTATCGAACGCAGAGCACAGGCAGGCTATGAGTTCTTCGCCGCACTTGATTTTACAGTGGCAGAAACCGAAATTTATGCTCATTTCAAAAATTGCCACACCCTGTTTTGCACAGAACTGGTTTCTGTGCAAAAAAACAGCGACGGGTTTGCCTGTGTTACCCACGGTGTGCAAGGCTTTTGCACCTACTATGCTAAAAATGTGATAGATACACGATGTAACACTGAAACGAGCATTAGCAAAACATATAATCTGCTAATCGACAGCAAAGAAAAACCGGTCTTTTTAAATTGCCGTTGCGAAAAAGCAAAGGGAGAAAACCGCTATATCGTTTATTGCCCGGTTCCCCTTTCCTGTGGGTATGCGGAGGCAAGGGCTGCGGCGCAAGACATTATCGGGCAATTTTCTGAAACCCAGCGCTTGATTCTCTCTGCCTATGAATTTGACTATCACATAAAAGAGGGATACCCGAAAACACGGGACGGTATTTTGCTATTGCCATCTAAGGCATACAAAAATCCGAAGCTCGCCTTTGAGGCAGGACAGAGAATCGTAGAGGAGGCAGGCAAATGACATATCTTTCTGAAATTGTTAAAGGCAAAAGAGTCTTGACCGCCGTTCTTACGCCGACATTTGAAAAAGAATATGATGTGATTGTCTGCGGTTTA
>JAZUQN010000162.1:0-10325 GCA_045605745.1 Eubacteriales bacterium | reverse complement strand
AATGAGATAGTTCCGGGACATATGAATCTTGATAAGATAACAGAAGCTGTTAAGCTTGGCGTTTCAATGGCAGGAGGTACTCCCATCATGTTCCCCGCTATCGCCGTTTGCGATGGAATTGCCATGGGTCATGTGGGAATGAAATATTCTCTTGTCACCCGTGACCTTATTGCAGACTCAACCGAGGCTATGGTTATGGCTCACGGCTTCGACGGACTTGTTATGATCCCTAACTGTGATAAAAATGTTCCCGGTCTTCTTATGGCTGCGGCAAGACTTAATATCCCAACAGTTTTTGTCAGCGGCGGCCCTATGCTTGCAGGACGAGTTGGCGGAAAAAAGACCAGCCTTTCTTCTATGTTTGAGGCTGTTGGTGCATATAAGGCAGGAAGAATTGATGAAGAAAAGCTTGATGAATTTGAATGTAAGGCTTGCCCCTCCTGTGGCTCCTGCTCCGGAATGTACACTGCAAATTCAATGAATTGCCTCACAGAGGTGCTGGGAATGGGTCTGCGAGGAAACGGTACTATCCCCGGTGCATATTCTGCAAGACTTCAGCTCGCAAAGCACGCAGGAATGCAGGTTATGGAGCTTGTCAGAAAGAATATCAGACCCCGTGACATTATGACAGAGGCGGCAATAAAGAATGCCATAACAATGGATATGGCTCTGGGCTGCTCAACAAACTCCATGCTCCATCTGCCGGCTATTGCAAATGAGTGCGGTGTTGAATTTAACCTTGATATGGTCAACGAAATAAGTGAGAAAACTCCAAATCTTTGCCATCTCGCTCCTGCCGGCCCTACATATATGGAGGATCTCAATGAGGCAGGCGGCGTTTGGGCGGTTATGACCGAGATCGCAAAGCTTGGACTGCTTGACACAAGTGCTCTAACCGTGACAGGCAAAACACTCGGCGAAAATATTGCATCGGCAAAGAACCTTGACACAGATGTTATAAGACCTGTTGAAAATCCTTTCTCAAAAACCGGCGGAATTGCAGTTCTCCGTGGAAATCTTGCCCCGGATGGCTGCGTTGTTAAGAGAAGCGCAGTTGCTCCCGAAATGCTCGTTCACGAAGGACCTGCAAAGGTTTATGAAAGCGAAGAAGAAGCTATTGCCGCAATTTATGCAGGCAAGATAGTGAAGGGTGATGTTGTGGTTATCCGCTATGAAGGCCCCTCAGGCGGTCCGGGCATGAGAGAAATGCTCTCCCCCACATCGGCAATTGCCGGTATGGGGCTTGATAAGGATGTTGCTCTTATCACAGACGGACGTTTTTCGGGTGCAACGAGAGGTGCTTCCATCGGTCACGTTTCGCCCGAGGCTGTCAGTGGCGGCACTATTGCTTATGTTAAGGATGGAGATATAATTTCCATTAACATTCCCGAATACCGCATTTCTCTTAAGGTTTCGGATGAAGAGCTCGCAAAAAGACGCTCTGAAATGCCCATCAAGAAGAAGGAAAATGTAAGCGGATATCTAAAGAGATATGCTCAAATGGTAAGCTCTGCAGACAAGGGCGCAATTATAAATAAGTAAAGGAATAAATATTATGGCAATGACGATGACACAAAAGATCCTTGCGGCCCACGCAGGACTCTCCGAGGTCGAGGCAGGACAGCTCATTCTTGTTGAGCTTGACCGGGTTCTCGGCAACGATATAACCTCTCCCGTGGCTATTCGCGAATTTAATAACATCGGCTCAAAGGATGTTTTTCATAAGGACAAGGTGACAATGGTTATGGACCATTTTGCGCCAAACAAGGATATTAAAGCGGCAGTTCAGTGCAAAATGTGCCGAGATTTCTGCGCTGAAAAGGATATCACTCATTTTTATGATGTTGGCAGAATGGGCATCGAGCACGCTCTGCTCCCCGAAAAGGGTCTTGTTGTTGCAGGAGATGTGGTTATCGGTGCAGATTCTCACACCTGTACATACGGTGCACTCGGCGCATTTTCAACAGGAGTTGGCTCAACAGATATGGCAGCCGGTATGGCAACTGGCAAGGCTTGGTTCAAGGTTCCCTCGGCTATTAAATTTGTGCTCCGCGGCAAGCTGAATAAGTATGTTTCGGGCAAGGATGTTATCCTTCACATAATAGGAAAGATCGGCGTTGATGGCGCTCTTTATAAGTCTATGGAGTTTGTGGGCGAGGGCGTTAAGTCTCTTTCCATTTATGATAGACTTACTATCTGTAATATGGCCATCGAGGCAGGCGCAAAGAATGGCATTTTTGAGGCTGACGAGGAGGCTCTCAGCTATATTGCAGAGCATTCGGAAAGAAAGCCGGTGATATATAAGGCAGACCCGGATGCAGAATATGATGAGGTTATCGAAATCAATCTCTCAGAAATAAAATCAACGGTTGCATTCCCACATCTTCCCGAGAACACTCGCACCATCAATGAGGTTGGCGATGTTACCATTGATCAGGTCGTTATCGGCTCCTGCACAAACGGACACTATAAGGACCTTGAAGAAGCGGCAATGATAATAAAAGGCAAAAAGGTTGCAAAGAATGTGCGTGCAATAATTATCCCTGCAACTCAGGATATTTATCTTAAGGCTATGGAAAACGGACTGCTTAAAATATTCATCGAGGCAGGATGCGTTGTTTCCACACCCACCTGCGGCCCGTGTCTTGGCGGATATATGGGTATTCTTGCGGCAGGCGAGCGAGCTGTTGCAACAACAAACCGTAATTTTGTCGGACGCATGGGCGATGTAACAAGCGAGGTCTATCTTGCAAGCCCGGCAGTTGCGGCGGCTTCTGCAATTGCAGGGAAAATTGCAGACCCGGCTAAGATCTGAGGAGGTACAGACATGATTTTCACAGGAAAAGTTCTTAAATACGGCGATAATGTTGATACCGATGTTATCATCCCTGCAAGATATCTAAACACCATTGATAAAAAGGAGCTTGCCTCCCACTGCATGGAGGATATCGATAAGGATTTTGTTAAAAAGGTTCAGCCGGGCGACATTATGGTTGCCGGTGCAAACTTTGGCTGCGGCTCTTCGCGCGAACACGCCCCAATTGCTATTAAGGAAAGCGGAATTTCCCTTGTTATTGCAGAAAGCTTTGCAAGAATTTTCTATAGGAACTCTATCAATATCGGTCTTGCTATTCTTGAGTGTCCTGCGGCTGCAAAGGCAATAAGCGAGGGCAATGAGGTTGAGGCAGATCTTGACAGAGGAATAATTTTCAACAAAACTACAGGCGAAAAATTTGAAACCAAGCCCTTCCCGGAGTTTATTGAAAAAATAATTGGTTGCGGCGGACTTGTTGAAGCAATTAAACAGGGCGAGATAAAATAAGACTTCGGTATTCCCTGCAAGGGAGGCTAATAAGGAGAAGAATATGAAATACAGCATAGCATTACTTAAGGGTGACGGAATAGGCCCTGAGATAGTAGACAGCGCTGTGAAAGTGCTGGATGTGATAGGAAAGAAATTCGGTCACGAATTTAATTTTACAGAATATGATATCGGTGGAATTGCCATTGATAAGCATGGCAAGCCACTACCGGAAGAAACCGTTAGCGGTTGCCTTGCAAGCGACAGCGTTCTTCTCGGTGCAGTGGGAGGTCCAAAGTGGGACACTCTGCCCGGCAACATTCGCCCCGAAAAGGCACTTCTTGGCATAAGAGAAGCAATGGGCCTTTTCACAAACCTTCGCCCGGCAAAGCTTTATAGCGCCCTTAAAGATGATTGCCCTCTGCGCTCTGACATTGTGGCAAATGGCTTTGATATTATGATAGTTCGTGAGCTCACAGGCGGCATCTATTTTGGCGAGCGTGGAATGAGAGAGGGCAAATACGGCGAAGAAGCTTATGACACAGAGTGCTACAGCCGTATGGAGATCGAGCGCATTGCAAGAGTTGCTTTTGAAAGTGCAAGAAAGAGAAGAAAAAAGCTTATCAGCATTGATAAGGCAAATGTTCTTGAATCCTCAAGACTTTGGAGAAAGGTCGTCCATGAGATAGCTGCTGAATATCCGGATGTAGAATGTACAGATATGCTTGTTGATAATGCGGCTATGCAGCTTGTTCGCAATCCTGCACAGTTTGATGTTATCGTAACCTCAAATATGTTCGGAGATATTCTCTCAGATGAGGCCTCTCAGATAACAGGCTCCATTGGTATGCTCCCCTCAGCCTCTCTCGGAGAAACAAAGAGAGGTCTTTATGAGCCTATTCATGGCTCTGCGCCCGACATTGCAGGTAAAGGACTTGCAAACCCCATTGCAACGATACTTTCTGCCGCAATGATGCTTCTTTATTCCTTCGGACTTGCAAAGGAACACGATTGCATTGTGAATGCTGTAGAGGCAGTACTTGAAGCAGGCTATAGAACCGCCGATATCGCTCACGGAGAAAATGCTCTTTCAACCGATGAGATAACCGACAAAATAATCGAAAATATCTGAGGTCTTTATGACGAAAATTAATGAGATATATCTTGGGCTTTGCTCCTTTGCAGTGTTTGGTAAAATGCTGAAAAAACCGCTGTTCAAAAGCTTTTTTGAATATGCAGAGGCGAAGGACGAGGCAGAGAAGATAAAAAAATATGCATCCTTTGTTTCGGAAATATATAAAGGCGGCTCATCTCTCCCCGGCTGTGTGAGAACTCACGTTTTCGAGGACGAAAACGTCTATGTAAGGGCTATCGGAAATATGGAAAAGACAGCACAGTCTATGTGGAAAGCTGTGGAGCACGAGCTCAAAGTTCTTTCCTGTTTTGCCTCACTTAGGGTGGAGGATTTCAGAACGGATATGGGCACCGAGCTTTTCATACCTCCCTTTGAAGAAGGAACCCCGGATATAAAGGCCGAATATGAAAGCAGACTTTGCAGCATTGGAAAATACGGCTACGGAATTTTTGCCTCAAACGGTATGTTTTATGCCGCAGATGACGGCAGTATTCTACCTATTGCAAGTGCAGACCGCATAACGCTCGATAAATTTGTGGGCTATAAAGAGGAGAGGCAAAAGGTTCTCCAAAACACCGAGGCATTTCTTAATGGAAAGCCTGCAGCAAATATTCTTCTTTACGGCGATGCGGGAACAGGTAAATCCTCAACCGTTAAGGCCGTTGCAAACAACTTTTTTGATGATGGTCTGCGCCTCATAGAAATCAGAAAGGATCAGCTTCTTCTGCTTCCAAAGGTGATGGGCGAGATCAGTGGAAATCCGCTGAAGTTCATTATATTTATAGATGATCTTTCCTTTAACGGTGGTGAGGATTTCAGTATGCTGAAGGCTACTCTTGAGGGGTCGGCCTCGGCAAAAGCAAAAAATGCAGTGATCTATGCAACGAGCAATCGCCGCCACATAATAAAAGAGACCTTCTCCGACAGAACGGGAGACGATCTTCACAGAAACGACACCATTCAGGAAAATCTTTCTCTTTCGGCCCGTTTTGGGCTGACAGTCCTATTTGCAAAGCCTGAGAAAAAGCTTTATCTTGAGATAATTCACGAGCTTGCAGAAAGAAACGGCATCGCTTTTGATGCTGAGCTTGAAACAAGAGCCGAAGCCTTTGCTCTTCAAAAGGGATACCGAAGCGCAAGATGCGCAGAGCAGTTTATAGAAAGTTTAATTTGACGAGGTGACATATAAATGATGACACTTGACAATGTTTATAAGGCAGGCTATGCGCTGAAAAATGTCGTTAGAAAAACAGACGTTATCTATGCGCCAAAGCTTAGACCCGACACGGATATCTACCTTAAAACAGAAAATCTCCAAACAACCGGCTCCTTTAAAATCAGAGGCGCTTATTATAAGATGTCAAAGCTCTCTGAGGAAGAAAAGGCAAGAGGTGTTGTTGCCTGCTCTGCCGGTAATCACGCACAGGGCGTTGCTCTTGCGGCAAAGAAAAACGGTATAAAAAGCGTTATTTGCTTGCCCGACGGTGCTCCTATTTCAAAGGTTGAAGCCACAAAGAGCTATGGTGCTGAGGTTTGCCTTGTTGAGGGTGTTTATGACGATGCCTATAAGAAAGCTCTCCAGCTTCGTGACGAAATGGGATACACCTTTATTCACCCATTTAACGATGAGGATGTTATTGCAGGTCAGGGTACAATCGCTCTTGAAATTGCAGAGCAGATTCCCGATCTTGATGCTGTCATCGTGCCGATCGGCGGCGGCGGACTTATTTCTGGTGTCGCTTATACGATGAAAATGCTAAACCCCAATGTTAAGGTCTACGGAGTTCAGGCAAGCGGTGCTCCCTCTATGGCAAATTCGCTGAGAGACGGAAGGATAGAAACTCTCGACAGCGTTTCAACCATTGCAGACGGTATCGCAGTTAAATGCCCGGGCGATCTTACATATGAGCTTTGCAAAGAGTATGTTGATGGAATAGTTACTGTTACAGATGACGAGATATCTGCGGCAATTCTTGCCCTTATGGAGCAACACAAGCTGGTAACAGAGGGAGCCGGCGCAGTTGCGGTTGCTGCCGCTATGTTTGGCAAGCTTGATATTGCCGGAAAAAAGGTTGTGTGCCTGCTTTCGGGGGGAAATATCGATGTAACCATTCTTTCAAGAGTTATAAAGCGCGGACTTCTTATGTCCGGCAGAAGCGCACAGCTTATGATAGAGCTTGTGGATAAGCCGGGTCAGCTCAAAAATGTCTCACGCATTATTGCAGATCTTGGTGGAAATGTTACCTCTGTTCACCATGAAAGAGCAAACGAGGGCTCGGATGTCAACGGCTGCTATCTGCGAATAATTCTTGAAACAAGAAACTTTGAGCATATCGATCAGATAAAGAAGGCTCTTACCGATTTTGGCTTCAAGCTGCTATAAAAAAGTTTTATATAAGGAGATATGGAAAATGGCAAAGATAGTTGCAACAGATAAAGCACCGGGTGCAATCGGCCCTTATTCACAGGCGATAATCAGCGGAAATATGGTGTTTACATCGGGTCAGATAGCAATTGATCTGGCAGTGGGCGACATTGTGGCAAAGGATGTGGCAGGACAAACCGAGCAGGTTATGAAAAACCTGACAGCGGTTTTGGCTGCGGCAGGAACAAGCATGGAAAAGGCTGTTAAAACAACCTGCTTCCTTGCAGATATTGCCGATTTTAGCGAATTTAATGAGGTTTACGGCAGATATTTCACATCAAAACCGGCAAGAAGCTGCGTTGCGGCAAAGGCTCTTCCAAAGGGAGCTCTTGTTGAGGTTGAGGTTATTGCCGAGCTTTAATATAGAAAAGGGCTGAGTTATTAAAACTCCGCCCTTTTTAGCGCAAATTATAACAATAAACAGTTTGATAAATTCCTATAAACTCATGCTTATCACACAAAATAAGGTTCAAAAAGAGGCTGATTCAAACGAATCAGCCTCTTTTAACAGATATATTAATTTGCGTGATTAAGTTTTGGATATTCCTCATAAGTCTTGTTGATGTTGGCTATTATAGACTCTTTATGCTTTTCAATGGTTGAAGCTATAGAAAGCTCGTTGTTTGAAGCAAGCTTTGCAAGATCAGAGTTCAGATCCATTGCCCAGCCAAAGGGAACCGCAACCTCACATCCGCGAGTACCGCGGATAAGGCCAAGTACATCTATAGATTCCTGCTTGCCCAGTGCCTTAAGCGATACGTGGATGTCATAGTATCTGGGCATAAGACTTGCATAAGACATATATGTAAGATAGTCAACTATTATACCTGTTCTCTCAAGGTTTGTATTTGTGTTAGGAATACAGAAGGAGAGACAGTTACGGAAGATATTGGAGTTATATGTTTCCTGTGATGAATCGAACTTAGGCTGAGGAAGCAGACCAAAGTTGCCTTCCCACTCACGGAGCATCGTTGCGCCCTTCAGCTCTGCATGGAGGAAGAGAGCGCGGCCGGCTTCAAAAATACCGTAATATCCATCGGGATCAAGGTCTGTTGCTGAACCCTCGACGTGCATACCGTCATCAGGTCCGAAAAATTTTATAAGAGACTCCCAAACAGATGAAAAATGAGGATCCGTATCAGCCGTCAGCTGATATCTGCCGTTCTCATCACGGCTTGTGTATTCAGCGCCAAGGCCGTATGCCATATAATGAGGTGTTCCCATTGTTACAAGACCGTATGTAGAGCTGCCGTTCACATCAAAAACAAAGGTTGCATCGCCGTTAAGGTTTGCTGCGGCAGCGCAGTATTTCTTCATTTCATCAAAAGTCCAGTTTCCGCTGAGAGCCAGCTCAAAGGGAAGATCAAGGCCAAGCTGAATCATAAGATCTTCGTTGAAATACATACACCAAATGCCTTCAAAAGCCATAAGGTTAAGGTCGCTTGTTGCATAAAACAAACGGTTTTCAACAATATTTCTTGTTATAAGGGGTTGGTCCCACCAAATATTCTCCATATTAAGCTCTTCTATTTCAAGAAGGTCATAGAAAAGATTTTCAGAAATAAGGGGAGTCAGACCCGATGCAGGGATATACATTGCATCGTAAACATCTTCATCTGCAAGAATGAGAGTTTTTGCATAGGATGCAAGGTCTGAATAAGGCTGTGTTTCTTCATTAATCGTGATGTTGAAATATTCCTCTGCCATAAGATTTCTCTCAAAGCAGGTATCATCAAGCACATCACCGGTCATATCCGGATCAAGGTAGATATACATATAATAAACAGAATCAGAGTTCAGGAATGTAAAATCATATCCATTAAAATCGTATTTCTCGGTGATACCTACATCAACATATGTCTGTGCAGTTGTTTCCGGCCTGTAGTTTTCAATAATTTCTTGTATTTTGGAATCCTCAGGGCTCAATGTGTTATCATCTTCGTTGCCTCCGTTATCCTTGGTTCCGCCGCAAGCAGCAAGAGCCAGAGCCGAGAAAACCATAACCACAGCAAAAAGCATAGATAAAATTCTTTTCTTCATAAGTCCTCCTAATTTTGATTGAATTTTTCTCGCTTTATTTTATCACATATTTATGAATAAAATATTAAAACTGCGATACCCACATTATTTTTGTCGATTTAAACAGTTTCTCTCGGACTTTTTTGTGCAATAAGCCGTTTGCAATGTTTTGTTTTTCAAGCTCATCACAAGATGTAGTATCGTTTTTAACCATCAACCATCCGAAAGATTTGAAGAAACTATTGAAAGAGCCGAAACTGCTGCCAAAGCTCTTTCGCTTGCTCTTGTAGCAAAGGCTTTTGCGCTCAAATTCTCGTTTACACACGATTCCATAAAGGCAGAAAAATCTCCAAAGCCGAAAAGAGTTACAAGATCACAGCTTGCACTTCTGAAAACAAGGTCTAAAGCCGCCCTGTCTCCGCTATGTCCCAAGCAATTTTCCTTAAGGACTGATGTCAAACCTCCGGAATGTCTATATATAAGATTCATAACGGTAACTGCCGCTGCTTCATCAATTGATGGATAAGTGGGCAAAGCCGTAAAAGCAGCGTTTTTAAAATCCACATTGCATATATAATTTGAAGCGGCAGAGGACATTTTCGGCATAGGAAGAACAGAAAACGGGCCGCCTCCGCCTATAAGCGCTTCAGCCTCACCAATGCTTGAAACGGTAAACAAAGGGGGCATTTGCATCGATGTTTTGTCCAAAACCGTCTCTCCGCCATCGGTATCTATGCCAAATAGCTCCATATAAGCTCTGTATATATCAAGATTTTCACCTTCAAATGAGGCGGCAATCGGCACATCTGTTATAGCATCCTCATGATAAAAGCTTCCACCTCCCGAAAGAAAAAGATCAAGGGAATCTTCGGGAGATGTACTTATCGCCGAGAAAGGCAACACTATCTCGTCGGAATTGTTGAGCGAAGCAAGCTCTCCCGAGATTCTCAGCATTTCTCCATATGTAAACGAGCCGTCGAGGACGGTGTTAAAAAGCTGTTTTGCTCCGCCAACCCTTGAAAGCAGCTCTGTGTTTACAACAACTGCGCTGGCAGCTCGGTAAAAGGAAGGGGTCGCATCTCCGGCACAAAGAAAGACTCTGTCTGCAAGAGAAAGCTCCCTTATGGCTTCGGAGTGATATCCGACACCGTCAGTGTTAAAAGCCGCAAGGCTCCCAAGATCGGTTAGAGCTCCTGCGATAATAAGTGAAGCAGCACTCTCGGCACCTATTATCAGCATATCATATCCGCTTTTTCCCACCAGCGCATCATTTTTTACTCTCGAAACGATATCGGCATCCGAAATTTCAGAAATAGTAACTCCGTATTTTTCCTGCAAAAGTGCATTTCTCTCAAAAACGGTTTTGCTCATAATATCCTGCTCTGCAGCCGAGGCAAAAAAGCTGTTTTCTGCACCGGGCTGAGAAAGGATAACAAATTCAGAAG